>NZ_LIRG01000465.1 GCF_001419695.1 Streptomyces prasinopilosus | reverse complement strand
CCGCCTCCCGCGGGAGGCGGAGCAGCCCGACCAGGCCCGCCCCGTCCTCGTCGCCGTGCCCGGCGGCCACACGGCGGGCCACCAGGTCCGTGTACGGCAGCAGCTCGGCGCTCACGCCCTGCCCCCCGGCCGTGCGCGGCAGTGTCCCGTTGCCCGCGGCCTGCATGGCGAGGCCGGACACCACCCCCGAGGTGTAGTCGCCGCTGCCCGGCCGCTCGGCGGTCCGGTGCACGGCCGGGGTCATGGCGGTGAGCCAGGAGGCGAGCAGCGGCGCGAGGTCACCGGGGGCGACGTCCTCCCCGTCGATCAGGGCGAAGGCGTGCGTGATCCCGGCGAACAGCCCGCTCATCGCGCTCGGCAGCGCCACGTCGTACAGCGCGGCGAACCCCGGGTCCTCGCCCACGTACCGGGTTCCGGCGGGGACGGCGGGGACGGTGGCCACGGTGAGGACGGCGACGGCGATGACGACGCGGAGGACAGGGTGACGGGCAGGGGAACGGCACGGCGGCCGGGGGCGTATCTGTGCGGGATCGACGCGGCGATGGACGTGATCGGCGGCAAGTGGAAGGTGCTGGTCCTCCGGGCGCTGCACGAACGGCCGTACCGCTTCGGCGCCCTGCGCCGGGAGCTGCCCGGGATCACCGAGAAGGTGCTCGCCTCGCGCCTGCGGGAGCCGGAGGCCGACGGCATCGTGCACCGCGAGGAGTACGACGAGAACCCGCCGCGGGTCGAGTACTCGCCGACCCCGAGGGGGACGGCGCTCGACGAGGCGCTGGAACCGCTGGGCGCGTGGGGGAGGGCGAACGTGCTGGGGAGGGCCCCGGCCGCCGGAGGGGCCGGCCCCTCGGGGACGCGGCCGGCCGAAGGCTCAGCGGCTGCCCGTCAGGTGGGCGTAGACGACGACGTTGCCCCGGTAGCCGGTGGTGCGTGAGTAGTCCCCGCCGCAGGTGATGATCCGCAGCTCCGGGCGCCCGGCCGCGCCGTACACCTTCCCGTCGGGGAAGTCCCGGGCGTCGTACACCTCGACGGCGTGCACGGTGAACACGGCGACGGTGCCGTCGCGCCGGTCCACCTCGACGGTGCCGCCCTTGCGCAGCGCGCCCAGGGAGTAGAAGACGGCGGGGCCCTCGGCGTTGTCGACGTGGCCCGCGACGATCGCGGTGCCCGTCTCGCCGGGAGTGGTGCCGGCCTCGTACCAGCCGGCCAGGTTCGCCCGTCCGGGCGGCGGCACGTCGAGACTGCCGGTGCCGGTCAGCCCGAGGCCCGTCAGGGGCGCATCCACGCCGATCGCGGGGATGCGGATCCGGTCGGGCGGGGAGGGCGGCAGGGCGAAGGCCCGCCCCGGGGGGCGTCCGGAGCCCCTTCCGGCGCCGTCCTCGGCGGACGCCGAGTGCGCCTGGGCGGCGGACGGCTGGGGCGGGGCGTGCGTCGCGGCCCCGCCGACCAGCAGCCACAGGCCGCAGCACAGGGCGCACACGCTCACCGAGCCTATGACCGTGTCGCCCGGGCTCCCTGCCCGGCCGGACCCGCGGCGTGTGCGGCGCATCGCTCCCTGACCTTCCCGGTGTCGGCCCCGTGCCCCCTCCGGGCCGCGAGGGGCGTCGGGCCCGGAGGGGAGGGGACATGCGGTACGGCGGACGGGCGGCGGAGAACGCCCGTCAGATCCCGTCGCCTCTCGCCCGGCGATGCAGGAGCCAGGTACCGCCCGCGGCGGCGACGGCGAGAGCCGTCACACCGGCCGCGGTCTGCACGGGATCGGGGCCCAGAGCGCCACCGACCCCCGTCTTCACACTGCCCCGGGGATACATCTGCTGCGCGGCGGGCGTCAGCCTGACCACCAGGTCGCCGGTCACCCGCTGCCCGCCCGCGTCGCACGTCGCGACGATCTCGTACGTGCCCGGCTGCGCCCCCGGCGGCACCCGGAACCGGCCGGTCGAGTCCGGCTCGTCCGAACCCGGCGCCAGCGTGAAACGGCCGGCGCCCACGGCGGTGGCGTCGCCCGCGACCGTGTCGTCGTCGCCGCACGCCGCGGTGTTCACCGTCACCTGCGCGCCGGCCACGACCATGTCCGGGTGCAGCTCCAGGCTTCCGGCGGGCTTCCCGGCCGTCGCGCCGTGCAGGGGGCCCGCGGGGGCGGCGGACTCCTCGGCGTACACGGCGGGCGCGGCGGCCGCCACGAGCAGTCCCGCGGCGGCCGCGGCGAGCGCGGGTCCGGTCAGGCGGGCCGGGCCGGACGGCCGCCGGGCGGTATCTCGCATCGATGCTCCCTCGGGCTCACGGGACTCACGAGGGGGACCACGCCCGCGGCACCCCAGGTGCCGCCGTCAGCCGCGTCCCCACAGGTCCGAGGTAAAGGCCGGCGGGCGCGGCCCGCTTCCTGAGGGAGCGTCAGAAACGGGGTGAACGGGTGTCGGCCGGCCCCCCGCAGACCCCCCGTCCGCCCCCGTTTCGGCAGGTCACCGCCGTGTCGCAGGTCCGGCCGGGGGAAAGGAACCGATGGGTGCGCGGCACGGCGGTGAACGGGTGAGACGGGAGCGGCGGCCGGCCGGGACGGGGCTCAGGACCGGACCGTCTCCACCCGCACCGCGCACACCTTGAACTCCGGCATCCGCGACACCGGGTCCAGGACGGGGTTGGTCAGGGTGTTCGCGCGGCCCTCGCCCGCCCAGTGGAACGGCATGAACACGGTGTCGGGGCGGATCGCGGTGGTGATCCGGGCCGGTGCCACCGCCCGGCCCCGCCGGGACACCACGGCCAGCGGATCGCCCTCGGCCGCGCCGAGCCGCTCCGCGAGCCGCGGATGCAGCTCCACGAACGGGCCGGGCGCTGCCGCGTTCAGTTCGCCGACGCGCCGGGTCTGCGCGCCGGACTGGTACTGCGCCACCACCCGGCCGGTGGTCAGCAGGACGGGGTACTCGTCGTCGGGCTCCTCGGCGTTCGCGCGGTGCGCGACGGGCACGAACCGGGCCCGCCCGTCCCCGGTGGCGAACCGGTCGAGGAACAGCCGGGGCGTGCCGGGGTGCACGGCACTGCCCGGTGCCGGTGCCGGTGCCGACGCGGAGGCCGGTGCCGATGCCTCCCGCGAGGCCCCGGCCCCGGCTCCAGGCCCGGACTCGGGCCCGGACCCGGCCTGCCCGGACCCGGCCTCGGGCCCGGGCGGGAGTTCGGGCCCGGGCTGGAGTTCGGGCGCCGGGCACGGCCAGAACACGCCGTCCTCCTCCGCGAGCCGCCGGTAGCTGATCCCGGAGTAGTCCGCCGGTCCGCCCGCGCTCGCGCGGCGCAGCTCCTCGAAGACCTCCTCGGGATCGGTCGGGAACCTCTTCTCCGGGCTGGGGCCGTCCCCGAGCCGGGCGGCCAGCTCGTGCAGCACCTCCAGGTCGCCGCGCACGCCCTCCGGTGCGGGCAGCGCGCGCCGCCGCAGCAGCACCCTGCCCTCCAGGCTGGTCGTCGTGCCCGTCTCCTCCGCCCACTGGGTCACCGGCAGCACGACGTCGGCGAGCGCCGCGGTCTCCGACAGCACGACGTCGCACACCGCCAGGAAGTCCAGCGACCGGAGGCGCTCCTCGACGTGCGCCGCGCGGGGCGCCGACACCACCGGGTTGGAGCCCATCAGCAGCAGGGAGCGGATGTCCGTCCCCAGCGCGTCCAGCAGCTCGTACGCGCTGCGCCCCGGGCCGGGCAGCGTGTCGGGATCCACCCCCCAGACCCCCGCCACGTGCCGGCGGGCCGCCGGGTCGGTCAGCTTGCGGTAGCCGGGCAACTGGTCGGCCTTCTGGCCGTGTTCGCGTCCGCCCTGCCCGTTGCCCTGACCGGTCAGGCAGCCGTACCCGGACAGCGGACGGCCCGCGCGGCCGGTCGCCAGGCACAGGTTGATCCAGGCGCCCACGGTGTCGGTGCCCTTGGCCTGCTGCTCGGGTCCGCGGGCGGTGAGCACCATGGCCGCCTCCGGCTCGCAGAACAGCCGTACGGTCTCCCGCAGCAGGGGCACCGGCACGCCGGTGATCCGCTCCACGTACTCCGGCCAGTGCGCCATCGCTGCGGCCCGGGCCTCCTCCCAGCCGGTGGTGCGGTCCCGGATGTACGCCTCGTCGGCGCGTCCCCCGGCGACGACCAGGTGCAGCAGCCCCAGCGCCAGCGCGAGGTCGGTGCCGGGACGGGGCGCCAGGTGCAGGTCGGCCTGCTCGGCGGTCCTCGTGCGGCGCGGGTCGACGACGATCAGCGTGCCGCCGTTCTCCCTCAGCTCGGTGAAGTGACGCAGCGCCGGCGGCATGGTCTCCGCCGGGTTCGAGCCGACGAGGATCACGCAGCCGGTCCTCGGGACGTCCTCCAGGGGGAACGGCAGCCCCCGGTCCAGCCCGAACGCCCTGACACCCGCGGCCGCCGCGGACGACATGCAGAAACGGCCGTTGTAGTCGATCTGGGAGGTGCCCAGCACCACCCGCGCGAACTTGCCCAGCGCGTACGCCTTCTCGTTCGTCAGCCCCCCGCCGCCGAACACCCCGACCGCGTCCGCCCCGTACCCGGTGCGCGTACGGTCCAGCCCTCCGGCGATCCGGTCCAGCGCCTCGTCCCAGCCGGCGGGCACCAGCGCGCCCGTCTCCGGGGACCGCACCAGCGGCGAGGTCAGCCGCACGCCGGGGTCGAGCAGCGCCGGCGCCGTCCGCCCCTTGCCGCACAGCGCGCCCCGGTTCACCGGGAAGTCCGCGCGCTCGCTCACCCGGACGGTCCCGCCCGGCACGGGCGTCAGGTTCATCCCGCACTGCAGGGCGCAGTACGGGCAGTGCGTGGGCGTCACGGTGCTCTGCATGCCGCCCAGCGTGCGCCGCACGTGTTACGCACCGCACCGGGCCCTGTTACACCCCCGGTACGGCCACCTCCCCGGGGGCGGGCGGGCACGGTGAGGCGGGGCGGACGCCGCGGCCGGCGCCCCGGGAACTCCGGCGCCCCGGGAACTCCGGCGACCGGGAGCCCGGCGTCCGGGAGTTCGGTGGTCGGAAGCCCGGCGGTCGGGGGCCGGTGGCCGGGGTCCGAGGCCCGGAGGCCCGGCGGTCGTGCGTCGCCGTCCCGTCGGTGGCCCGGGCCCCGTCAGTAGTCCAGGTCCAGGTAGTCGATGTCGTTGAGGGTCACGTCCGACAGGCCCGGGGCGCGGCCGCCGCCGTCCTGGAAGTAGACGTCCTTGAACCCCTCGGCGATGATCCCGCGCATCTCCCGGTCACCGGCCCCCGCGGCGCGGGCGTCGAACAGGCGCCGCGCGTACGCCGGGGGGAGGTGCACGGTGAGCCGCCGGAAGCGTCCGTCGTCGGTCGTGCCGACCGGTGCGGTGTATCCGAAGCGGGCCCGGGTCTCCACCGTGATCCCGCCCGTGGCGGCGGCCTGCCGCCGCCGTCGCCTGCGCACCTGCGGCTGCCAGCGGGCCCGGACCGCGTCGTCGATCCGCGCGGCGACGTCGGCGCGGGCGTGCCTGCGGGCGCCGCGCCGGTAGCGGTTCACGGAGTCGGCGGTGACACCGATCTCCTCGGCGACGGCCTTCGCGCTGCCCAACTGCTTGATCAGGTAACGGATCTGACTCTTGAGCGTCTTCGGCGGCTCACGGGTGAAGCCCTCCCGGTCGGCCCGCTCGATGGCGTCCTCGATCTCCCCCACCGGTCACTCCCCCTCGTCCAGGACGGCGTCGCCGCCCTTGATGTGGCGGGCCGGGTTGAGGCCCTGCTCCATCAGGCCGACCGCCCACAGCATCGACCGGACGCCCTCCGGCTTCGCCAGGCCCGGCGTGGGCCCGAGGCGGAAGCCGCCGGGCTGCGGCTTGCCGGACGCCGCGTAGGGCAGGAAGTCGAGCGGGCTGTCGCCCGGCGAGGGGTAGACGACGCAGTCGGACAGCACGGCGAGCGGGTACAGGCCCGTCATCGCCGCCATGTTGCGCAGCTTGCGGTGCATGTTGACCCGCGCCCTGGAGATGACGGCGGCCCGGATGTCCGGTCGCCAGGTCGGCCGCCGCAGGGCCGGCCACCGCTCGCCCTCCCGGTAGTGACGGCCCTGCGGGCGCTCGCGCAGCTTGCCCACGCCCCCCTTGACCGTGGCCTTGACGGCGGTGAGCACGGCGGTCAGGACCGGGTCGACGTCCCGGTGGCGTGCCATCGCCGCGAGGAACTCCGCGTCCGACAGGTCCCGGGTGACGCCGAGGTCGGCGAGCGTGTCGACGTACGCCGACCTGAGCCGGTCGTGCCACGGATCCAGGTACGCGCCGGTCTCCCGGCGCAGGTACGCCTCGATCGGGTGCACGTCGTGCCCGAGCTCCTGGGCGTAGGCGACGGTGTGCGTCTGGTACCAGGCGGGCCCCGTCGGGCGCTCGCCGGACGGCGTGAACGGCGACGGCAGGCGCGGATCCTGCCCGACGTGGCTCAGGTCGACCAGCCAGGAGCCGGGGATCTTCGGGTTGAACGCCGGCGCGTGGAAGTGCTCGGGGGCGGACAGGCCGACGACCAGGCGGTTCGCGGCGGCGAGGAACGCGGTGTTCAGGTCCAGGCCGACCGCGTACGGAAGCGTGCACTCCTCGTCGGTGAGCGAGTCCACCGACCGCACCCACTGGTACGCCTCCTCGTCCAGGAACCCGCCGCTCCAGCCGGAGTCCACGACCACGGGGTGTTCGGGGGTGGCCTCCGGCGGCGCCGGATCCATCGGCTCCGTGCCCAGCGAGCCGGGATTGCGGCCGGACACCCAGTTGCCGGTCGCCCGGTCCTGCACGGCCCTCGTGGGCGGGCGCAGCGCCGTCATCAGCTCCAGCCCGGACACGGCCGTCGACCCGCGCGGGGTGATGACCCGCCGGGCGTACAGCCCGAGGACGCGGGCGACGTCGGCCGGCTCCATGTCCGCGACCCCGGGCCAGGACCGTTCGTCGAGGGCGTCCCAGGACAGGAGCGCCAGCTGCACGCACTGGCGCCGGTCACCCTGCGCCGTGCGGTAGATCCGCGCCCACGGGCCGAACCCGCGCTGCGTGAGCCGCCACTTCGCCTTCGTCACCTGCCGGACCACCGGGTGGTCCTCGGGCAGGCGCAGGGAGCGGCGCTGCTCGGGGCCCTCCAGACGCTCCGGCAGACCGAGCCGCACGGCGGCGGAGGCGGTGAGCACGATCAGCGGGTCGCCGTCCTTGCCGTGGCGGTTCAGCCGGGCGGCGCCGAGGCCGGACTCGCGCAGCGTCCACTCCACCAGCTCCGGCACGGTGGCCGCCGGGCAGTCGAGCACGAGGCCGTCCACGCCGTACGCGCAACCGTCGCCGTCCAGCACCGCGAGCGGGCCGTTCGGGAAGCGCGGGTCGTCGGCGGGCTTCGCGGTCCTCTTCGCCGCCGGACCACGCGGTGCCGTCACCGGACCACGCGACGCCGCCGCCGGGCGCGCGGCCGGGCGAGCGGGGGCGTCGCGTGGTCCGGTGACGGC
>NZ_LIRG01000464.1 GCF_001419695.1 Streptomyces prasinopilosus | reverse complement strand
GCCGCGATCGCGGCGGCCGGCGTCGACGCCGTGCTCGTCGCCTCCCCGGGGCCGGCCCACGAGGCCGCCCTGCTCGCCGCGTTCGAACGCGACCTGCCCGTCCTGTGCGAGAAACCGCTCACCCCCGACGCGGCCTCCGCGCTGCGCGTCGTCGAAGCCGAACGGGCACTCGGCCACCGCCGCGTCCAGGTCGGCTTCATGCGCCGCTACGACGCCGAGTACGTCCGCCTCAAGGCACTGCTGGAGACGGGGCGGCTGGGCCGGCCCCTGATGCTGCACCACCGGCACCGCAACGTGGCGAGCCCTCCGTTCTTCACCACGTCCATGCTGATCACCGACTCCGTCTCCCACGAGGTGGACGTCACCCGCTGGCTGCTGGGCCACGAGATCACAGCGGTCACGGTGCTCACCCCCGCGCCCTCTCCCGGGGCGCCCGAGGGACTGCGCGACCCGCAGTTCGTCGTCCTGGAGACCGACGGCGGTGCGCTCGGCGACGTCGAGATCTTCGTCAACTGCGGCTTCGGCTACCAGGTCCAGGCCGAAGTCGTCTGCGAACGCGGCACCGCCCGCATCGGCGACGACCACCACCTGGTCACCCACGCGGACGGCCGCTGGGGCGGCCCCCTCACCCAGGACTGGACCGAGCGCTTCGCCCAGGCCTACGACGACGAGCTCCGGGCCTGGGTCGACACCACCCGCCGGGGCGAGGTCGGCGGCCCCGGCGCCTGGGACGGTTACGCGGCGGCCGCCGTCTGCGAGGCCGGCGTCCGGGCCCTGGAGAAGGGCGGCCGGGTGGAGGTCGAACTGGCGGAGAAACCCGCGCTGTACCGGTGAGGCGACGTGAGGCCCGGCCGCTCCCCGGTCGGGACGCCGCCGGCCGGCCGGGGACCGGTACCGGATCCGCCGCCGGCCCGGGCGCGTCCTTCGCCCGCCGACGGGGACCGCGGGCCCGGCCCGGTCCGAACGAGGGGCGTCAGGCGGTCGTGCCCGGCCGCCGGGGCAGTTCGGCCCGGCGCACCGCGCCGGAGGCCAGGGCGATGACCGCGCCCAGGCCGGCGAAGGCTCCGCAGCCGACGAACACCGGGGCCGCGCCCCAGGTTCCGATGGCGGCGCCGACCAGCGGATAGCCAAGGGGCGCGAGGCCGACCATGGTGAGCATGACGACGGAGGTGACCCGGCCGAGGTAGGCGGGGTCGGCCGCGGTCTGTATCAGGGCGTTGTTCAGGGTGCTGAAGACACCGGCGCCCAGCCCGGTCACCAGGGCCAGCAGCACGGCGAGCCACAGCGCCGGCACCAGGGCGACGGCGGCCGCTCCCGCGCAGCCCGCGAACAGGGTTCCCGTCATCACCAGGCCGGCCCGGGGCAGCCGGCCGACGACGGTGAGCAGCGCGGCGCCGGCCGCCGCGCCCGCGCCGAAGCCGCTGACGATCCAGCCGTAGCCGGAAGGGCCCCAGCCGCGCTCGGCGTTGAGGAGCACCATGCCGACGTTGAGGGGGCCGACGAGGCCCAGCTCGCAGACGGCGCAGGCGGTGACGAGCGGGCCGATGAGGCGGTGGCGGCGGACGTAGCGCAGGCCGTCGACGAGGTCCCTCCCCACCGTGCCGGGCTCCGGCCGCCCCTCGCCGCGTGCGGCGAGGGGGCGTATCCGTACCGTCAGCAGGAGGGGCAGGGACAGGGCGAAGAGCAGGCCTGCCACGGTGAAGGCGGCCGCCGTGCCCCCGATCCCCATGGCCAGGCCGCCGATCGGCGGGCCCGCGATCTGGCTGAGGCGGACCGACAGGGAGCGCAGGCCGGTGACGCGGGCCAGCTGGTCGGGGCTGGTGATCCGGGGCGGGAGGGCTCCGATCGCGGGGACGAACAGGGCGTCCACGGCGCCGAAGACGAGCGCCACCGCGACCAGGATCCACAGGGCCGGCGCGGTCAGCGCGATCCCGGCGGCCACCGAGAGGACGAGGAGGCAGCGCAGCGCGTCGCTGCCGAGGAGCACCCGGCGGGGGTCGAGCCGGTCGGCCAGCACGCCCCCGCCGAGCATCAGTAACGCGCGCGGCAGTGCTCCGGCGGCCATGACGAGGCCGACCTGGGTGGGGCCGCCGGCCTTCTGGGCGGACCAGCCGAGGGCGACGAAGTACACGCCGTCGCCCACGAGGGAGGCGGTGTACGCGGCGAGCCAGCGCAGTACGTTGCCGTCGCGGTGGGCCGGCGCGGCGTGTTCGGGCAGGACTGTTCCAGCGGGGACCATGACGGACTCCAGGGGGTCGGGGACGGCCGTGTCAGAGCCGGAACGGAAAGCCGTAGAGGTGCACGGCCACGTGCTCGCGGTCCTCCGTGCGGCCGTCCGCCCGGGCGGCCTTGCCGCGTTCCCGCCAGCGCCTGGCCAGCGCCTCGAGTTCGTCGTTCATCTCGGCGAGTTCGGCGGGGGTCAGGTCGATCAGCCATTCGGAACTGAACGCGGCGTCGGTCCACGCCTTGCCCCAGGCGGCCCTCTGGTCCAGGTACGCGCGGTACTGGGCGGTGCGGGTGTCGAAGATGCCGCGGCTCACCGCGCCGACGGCGGCGGCCCCTTCGGGCGTGTCCGCGAAGTCCGAGTCGCGGAAGCCCCAGCCCTCCTCGGACGCCACCTGCCACCACCGCTCCCGGCCGTCGGCGCTCCGGCCGCTCGCCTCGCTCACGAAGCCGTGCTCGGCCAGTTTGCGCAGGTGGTAACTGACCAGCGACGGCGCCTGATCGACCTGCTCGGCGAGCTGGGAGGCGGTCGCCGAACCCGCGGCGTACAGCAGCCGGTAGAGCTGCATCCGCAGGGGGTTGGTGAACGCCTTCAGCCGGGACAGGTCGGTGATCCGCTCGTGCTTCGCTCCCATGCGTCCACGGTAGGTAGGAAGCGAAAATTGCGCAATATAATTTTCATAAAAGCGCGGTGGGTGTCCCGGGGCTCCCGCCGCCCCGTGACGTCCCGCCCCGTCGCCGCCGAGCGCGCACCCGCCTCAGGGAGAGGGGCGTCGAGTCCGACGGCCCGGGACACCGCACGGGACCTGATCGGGGGAGCGGCCGGATTCCCGGTGGACGGCGGGCCGACCGCGCCCCCGCTTCGGTGCACCCTCCTTCCGGGCGGCCCTGCTCCGCCGCGCCGTCCGATCGCGCCGCCCGGCTGGGAGGCGCGGCCGTCACGGCCGTGACCGTGACGGCCACGGCCACGGCTGCGGAGATCCGCAGGGGTCCGCGCCGTTCCCGGGGCGGGGGACCCGCCGCCCCGGCCCGGCGGAGAACCTCGGGGAGCGCTTCGCGATCCGCGCGGCCCCGGACCCCGCCCCGCGAGGGCTCGGAAAGGGCCCGGAGTCCCGGGCCGGTTCCGTTCGCGGCCCGGGGGTGCCTCCGGTGCCGGCTCAAGCCCGGCGTACCTCCTCGAGGGTGACGGGACGGTGCTCGTGCAGGGACAGGGTGCACGCCTCGGCGATCCAGCCCGCCTCCAGGGCGTCCGCCACCGTGCACGGGGACGGCCGGGAGCCGGCCACGACCTCGGTGAACGCGGTGAGTTCGGCGCGGTAGGCGGCGGTGAAGCGGTCCATGAAGAAGTCGTGGGGAGTGCCCGCCGGGAAGGTCACCCCGGGCTCCACCGACCGCAGCGGCAGCTTGTCCTCCAGGCCGACCGCGATGGAGTCGGTGAAGCCGTGGATCTCCATGCGGACGTCGTAACCACGGGCGTTGTGGCGGCTGTTGGAGACCACGGCGATGGTTCCGTCGTCCAGGGTGAGGAGGGCCCCGGTGGTGTCGGCGTCACCCGCCTCCTTGATGTAGCCGGCGCCCCGGTTGCCGCCGACCGCGTACACCTCGGTCACCTCGCGGCCGGTCACCCAGCGGATGATGTCGAAGTCGTGCACGGAACAGTCGCGGAAGATGCCACCGGAGGCGGCGACGTACGCGGCCGGCGGCAACCGGGGCGCCG
>NZ_LIRG01000463.1 GCF_001419695.1 Streptomyces prasinopilosus | reverse complement strand
GGAGAGGCCGTGCACGGCGACGGGACCGGGCGGGTCCCGAGGCCGTGCACGGCCTCTCCCGCGGGTCCGCCCGCGCCGGCCGTCCGCCCGCGGGCCGCCTACGGGTGCAGCACCACCTTCGTGTAGCCCTCGATCCGCTTGTCGAACTTGTCGTAGGCCGACGGCGCCTGGTCCAGGGGGAGCTCGTGGGAGACGACGAAACTGGGCTTCGCCCTGCCCTCGATGATCATGTCCCGCAGGAACCGGTTGTAGCGCTTGACGTTGCACTGGCCCGTGCCCATCCGCAGGCCCTTCTCGAAGAGCTTGCCGATCGCGACGAGGAGCATGCCCTGCTTGGCCTGCTCGTCCGGTCCTCCGGGGTCGGAGGGGACGTAGAGGCCGGGGATGCCGAGAGCCCCGGTGGCCCGGACCGTACCGACGAGCGAGTTCAGGACGGTGGCCGGTTCCTCGTGGTCCGCGCCGTGTGCCGAGGCCTGGTAGCCGACGGCGTCGACGCCCTTGTCCGTGCCCTCGCCGTCGGTCTGCTCCTTGATCTGCTCGACCGGGTCGCCCTCGGCGAAGTTGACCGGGATCGCGCCGATCTCCTCGGCCTTCTGCAGCCGCTCGGGGACCCGGTCCACGACGAACACCTTCCTCGCCCCGCGCAGCAGGGCGGAGTAGGCGGCCATGAGGCCGACGGGCCCCGCGCCGTACACCGCGACGCTCTCGCCGGGGCTGACCCGGGCGAGTTCACAGCCGTGGTAGCCGGTGGGGAAGATGTCGGCGAGCAGGATGAAGTCGGTCTCGTGCTCCTGTCCCGACGGAAGTTTCAAGCAGTTGAAATCCGCGTAGGGAACGCGCAGGTATTCGGCCTGACCGCCCTGCCAGGGTCCCATGGAGACGTAACCGTAAGCGCCTCCGGGGAAACCGGGATTGACGGTCAGACAGAATGCGGTGAACCCGTCGACGCAGTTCTTGCAGAATCCGCAGGATACGTTGAAGGGCATGACCACGCGGTCGCCGGCCTGGAGGGAGGTGACGCCCTCGCCGACTTCCTCGATGATCCCCATGTTCTCGTGGCCGAAGACGATGCCGGGCTCGGCACCGGTGCGGCCTTCGTACATGTGCAGGTCGGAGCCGCATATCGCGGTGGAGGTGACTCGTACGATCACATCGTTCGGGTGCTGGAGGTCAGGCTTGCCGACCTCTTCCACGGCGACGCTGAACGGCTCCTTGTACACGACGGCCCTCATGGCTGCAACCTTTCGCTCGGCGATATACGCTGCTGGTTGCCACGCCCCCCGAATTCTCCGCGTGACGCATCTCTCATGATTCTCCGACCTTTACGGATGGGCAAGCCAGTAGTCTCCGGAAAATGCGCGCACGGCGCGGTCCCGTGAATCATGGAACAGGAAGAAGGAGAGGCGGAAATGGCAGCTCAGAGGCTGGGCACCCTGCTCGTCCCCGTGCCGGGGCTGTCCGGCACCACCTACCCGCCGGGAACGACCGTGACGGTCCGTGGTCGCGGCGCCACGGTCGACGCCTTCGTCGACGGCGACTGGCTCCCCCTGTCGTGGTGGGAGTTCTCCGACGGCCTCCGCGAGGACGTCGCCGACCGCTGAGGGCCGCGCCGGCCGCCGGCCGTCAGGTGACCTTGACCCAGTCCAGGGTGCGCTCCACGGCCCGCTTCCAGTCCCGGTAGCCGCTCTGGCGCTGCTCCTCGCTCCACACCGGGCTCCAGCGCTTCGACTCCTGCCAGTGCGAGCGCAGTTCGTCGGTGTCGCGCCAGAAGCCGGTGGCGAGGCCGGCGGCGTAGGCGGCGCCCAGCGCGGTGGTCTCGGCGACCACCGGACGGCTGACCGGCACCCCCAGCACGTCGGCCTGGATCTGCATGCACAGGTCGTTCGCGGTCACGCCGCCGTCGACCTTGAGGACGTCCAGGTGGACCCCCGAGTCCCGTTCCATGGCGTCGACCACGTCGCGGCTCTGGTAGCAGATGGCTTCCAGGGTGGCCCGCGCGATGTGCGCACCGGTGTTGTAGCGGGCCAGGCCGACGATGGCGCCGCGGGCGTCGGAGCGCCAGTAGGGGGCGAACAGGCCGGAGAAGGCCGGTACGAAGTACATCCCGCCGTTGTCGTCCACCGAGCGCGCCAGGTCCTCGCTCTCCGGGGCACTCTTGATGATCTTCAGCTGGTCGCGCAGCCACTGCACGGCCGCGCCGGTGACGGCGATGGATCCCTCCAGCGCGTAGACCGCGGGGCTGCCGTCGAACTGGTACGCCACCGTCGTCAGCAGCCCGTGCTGCGAACGCACCAGCTCCGTACCGGTGTTGAGGACCAGGAAGTTGCCGGTGCCGTAGGTGTTCTTGGCCTCGCCGGGGGAGAAGCAGACCTGGCCGACGGTCGCCGCCTGCTGGTCGCCGAGCACCCCGGTGATCGGCACGGGGGCGCCCAGCGGCCGGGAGGTCCGGGCCTGGCCGTACGCCTCGGGGTGGGACGAGGGGTTGATGGACGGCAGCATCGCGCGCGGGATGCCGAAGATGCCCAGCAGCTCGTCGTCCCAGTCCAGGGTCTCCAGGTTCATCAGCATGGTGCGGCTGGCGTTGGTCACGTCGGTGGCGTGCACGCCGCCGTTGGGTCCGCCGGTGAGGTTCCACAGCACCCAGGCGTCCGTGTTGCCGAACAGGGCGTGGCCCGCCTCGGCGGCCTCGCGCAGGCCGTCCACGTTCTCCAGCAGCCACTTGATCTTGCCGCCCGAGAAGTAGGTGGCCGGCGGCAGGCCGGCCTTGTGCCGGATGACCTCGCCGTGGCCGTCGCGTTCGAGGGCGGCGGCGATGCTGTCGGTGCGCGTGTCCTGCCAGACGATGGCGTTGTAGTACGGCCGGCCGTTGCGCGGGTCCCAGACCACGGTCGTCTCGCGCTGGTTGGTGATGCCGATGGCCTTCAGGTCGGTGGCCGAGAGGTTCCCGGTACGGAGGGCGTTCTGGATCACCGTGTTGGTGCGCTCCCAGATCTCCACCGGGTCGTGCTCGACCCACCCCGACCGGGGCAGGATCTGGCGGTGCTCGAGCTGGTGCTTCGCCACCTCGTTCCCGGCGTGGTCGAAGATCATGAAACGTGAACTGGTGGTGCCCTGGTCCACCGCGCCGACGAATTCGGGCATCGTGGCCACCTCTTCTCGTGGTCGTGCGGGATGGTGCGCTCCGGGCCGGGGAGCGCGCTGCCGCCCCGGCCGTGATGCGGCCTGCTTCCCCCGACTACCCCGGCCTGCCTCCCCGTCCCGCCCGTCCCGGCCCGAACCGGGTCCGGTCCGGTCCCGCCCGGTCCGGTCCGGGGCGGGAGGGACGAGGGACCCTAGGGCTCCTCGGTGGCCGGTCCCTCTTCGGCGGCCCCGAGCCTGGCCTTGATCACCGGTTTGATGATCAGGTCGTACACGCCGGTCCCGACGAGTCCGCCGATGAGCGGGCCGACGATGGGGATCCACCAGTACCCGCTGTACCACTGGAAGGTTCCGGGCAGGGCGATGGAGCCCCAGCCCTCGAAGAAGGTGAACAGCCGGGGCCCGAAGTCCCGGGCGGGGTTGATCGCATATCCGGCGTTGGTGCCGAACGTCAGGCCGATCGCGACGACCACCAGGCCGATGAGGAACGGTCCCATGTTGGACATCGGGGCCGTGTTGCGGGTGTCGATGAGCGCGCAGATCAACAGCAGCAGAATCCCGGTGCCCACGATCTGGTCGAGCAGGGGGCCCCACCAGGAATTCCCGAAGTACTCTGCGGGGAACGTGGCGAAAATCGAATAGGTCGCCAGTGATTCGTCCCGCGGAATTCCCGCCTCGGTGTTGGCGGCGTCGATCGCCCACCGGTAGCACGCGTAGACGAGCGCGGCGGCGACGAACGCCCCCACGACCTGTGCCAGCCAGTAGGGCAGGACCTTCCGCCAGGGGAAGTCCCGCCGGGCGGCGAAGCTCAGCGTCACCGCGGGGTTGAGGTGGGCGCCGCTGATGCCGCCGGCCACGTACACGCCGAACACCACGGCGAGGCCCCAGCCCCACGAGATGATGAGCCAGTTGGCGGGACCGAAGTCCGCCGTCTGCCGGCCCGAACCGGGCAGGCCGACGACAGCGACGGCCACCGATCCGATGCCCAACAGGAGCAGGACGAACGTCCCCAGGAATTCCGCGAGCATCTCACCGGCGAGGCCTTCTCGATAACCACGCCGATGGGCTGTGCGTTCGGCCATCGGTTCTCCTCGGCTGGAATGACGCGGATGTGCCCTCCCCATTAACGGAAACTTATGCCGACCGAGGAGATTCCGCCTGCGCGGCACCGGATTTCCCTCGCATGGAGTAGTGCCCTGTTCTCCGTCCCCGGCC
>NZ_LIRG01000462.1 GCF_001419695.1 Streptomyces prasinopilosus | reverse complement strand
CCGCGGCGATCGCCGCGGCCGTCGCCCGGGCCCGGCCCGGGGACGCCGTGCTGGTCGCCGGCAAGGGCCACGAGCAGGGACAGGACATCGCCGGGGTGGTGCGTCCCTTCGACGACCGCCAGGTGCTTCGCGAAGCTATCCAGCAGACCCAGGGATGAACTTGTGATCGCCCTCTCCCTCGCCGAGATCGCAGAAGTCGTCGGCGGACAGACGTACGACATACCGGATCCGTCCGTCCCGGTCACCGGGCCGGTGGTGCGGGACTCACGGGAAGTGGTGCCGGGCAGCCTGTTCGTCGCCTTCGCCGGCGAACGCGTGGACGGCCACGACTTCGCGGCCGAGGTCGTGCGGGCCGGTGCGGTCGCCGTGCTCGCCTCCCGGCCCGTGGGGGTGCCCGCGATCGTCGTGGAGGACGTCCAGGGCGCGCTGGGCGCCCTCGCCCGGCACGTCGTGCGGCGCCTCGGCGCCACCCTCGTCGCGCTGACCGGCTCGGCCGGCAAGACCAGCACCAAGGACCTCATCGCGCAGGTGCTGCGGCGCAAGGCGCCGACCGTCTTCACCCCCGGCTCCCTCAACAACGAGATCGGGCTGCCGCTGACCGCGCTCACCGCCACCGGGGAAACCCGGTTCCTGGTGCTGGAGATGGGCGCCCGCGGCATCGGCCACATCCGCTACCTCGCCGGCCTCACCCCGCCGCGGATCGGCCTTGTGCTCAACGTGGGCACCGCGCACATCGGCGAGTTCGGCGGCCGCGAGCAGATCGCCCTGGCCAAGGGCGAACTCGTCGAGGCCCTCCCCGAGGACGGCACCGCGGTCCTCAACGCGGACGACCCGCTCGTGCGCGCCATGGCGTCCCGCACGAAGGCGAAGGTGCTCCTCTTCGGGGAGAGCGACGAAGCGGACGTTCGGGCCGAGAACGTGCGACTCACGGACAGCGGGCAGCCGTCGTTCAGGCTTCACACACCCTCCGGTGCAAGCGATGTGACCATGCGCCTGTACGGTGAGCACCACGTGTCGAACGCGCTCGCCGCGGCCGCCGTCGCCCACGAGTTGGGCATGTCCGCAGACGAGATCGCACTCGCGCTCTCCGAAGCGGGCTCCCTCTCCCGCTGGCGGATGGAGGTCACCGAGCGCCCGGACGGCGTGACGGTCGTCAACGACGCCTACAACGCGAATCCCGAGTCCATGCGAGCCGCCCTGCGCGCGCTCGCGGCCATGGGCAAGGGACGTCGTACGTGGGCGGTGCTCGGCAAGATGGCCGAGCTCGGGGACGAGGCGCTCGCCGAGCACGACGCGGTCGGACGGCTCGCCGTCCGGCTCAACGTCAGCAAGCTCGTCGCGGTCGGGGGCAGGGAAGCCGCCTGGCTGCAACTGGGCGCATATAACGAGGGTTCGTGGGGTGAGGAGTCGGTGCACGTGTCCGACGCACAGGCGGCTGTCGACCTGTTGCGCAGCGAATTGCGCCAGGGAGACGTCGTTCTCGTGAAGGCGTCCCGGTCGGTCGGTCTCGAGAGCGTGGCGCAGGCGCTGCTCGCGACCGGTACCGAGGGCGAGGTCGTCGCCCGATGATGAAGCAGATCCTGTTCGCGGGAGTCATCGGCCTCTTCCTGACGCTGGTCGGCACTCCGCTGCTGATCAAGCTGCTCGCACGCAAGGGGTACGGCCAGTACATCCGCGACGACGGCCCGCGCGAGCACGCCAGCAAGCGCGGTACGCCGACGATGGGCGGCATCGCCTTCATCCTGGCGACGGTCGCCGCGTACTTCCTGGCGAAACTGGTCACGGTCTACGTGGACCCGGACCCGAACATCGACGCGTCGCCGACCTTCTCGGGTCTGCTGGTGCTCGGCCTGATGGTGGGCATGGGCCTGGTCGGCTTCCTGGACGACTACATCAAGATCGTCAAACGGCGCTCGCTGGGTCTGCGGGCCAAGGCGAAGATGTCCGGCCAGCTGATCGTCGGCATCGCCTTCGCCGTGCTCGCCCTGCAGTTCGCGGACAACCGCGGCAACACCCCGGCGTCCACGAAGCTGTCGTTCATCACCGACTTCGGCTGGACCATCGGCCCGGTGCTGTTCGTCATCTGGGCCCTGTTCATGATCCTCGCGATGTCGAACGGCGTGAACCTGACGGACGGTCTGGACGGTCTGGCCACCGGCGCCTCCGTCCTGGTCTTCGGCGCCTACACCTTCATCGGCGTCTGGCAGTTCCAGGAGTCCTGCGCCAACGCGACGACCCTGACCAACCCGGGCGCCTGCTATGAGGTGCGGGACCCGCTCGACCTCGCGGTGGTCGCCTCCGCGCTGATGGGTTCCTGCCTCGGCTTCCTGTGGTGGAACACCTCGCCGGCCAAGATCTTCATGGGCGACACCGGTTCGCTCGCCCTCGGCGGCGTCCTCGCGGGCCTCGCGATCTGCTCCCGCACCGAGCTGCTGCTCGCCATCCTGGGCGGCCTGTTCGTCCTCATCACCATGTCGGTGGTCATCCAGGTCGGCTCCTTCAAGCTCACCGGGAAACGCGTCTTCCGGATGGCACCGCTCCAGCACCACTTCGAACTCAAGGGGTGGTCCGAAGTCCTCGTCGTGGTCCGCTTCTGGATCATCCAGGGCATCTGCGTGATCGTCGGACTCGGCATCTTCTACGCGGGATGGGCAGCGGACAAGTGACCGCACCAGTGGCATCGCAGTCCCCGGAGCCCTACCGGTTCCGGGGCAGGCGCATCACCGTCGCCGGACTCGGCGTCTCCGGCGTCCCGGCGGCCAGGGCGCTGCACGGCCTCGGCGCGCACGTCACGGTCGTCAACGACGGCGACGACGAGCGCGCCCGCGCCCAGGCGGCCGAACTGGAACGGCTCGGCATCACCGTCCGCCTCGGCGAGCAGGCCGCGAGCACCCTCCCCGAGGGCACCGAACTCGTCGTCACCGCCCCCGGGTGGAAGCCGGGCAAGCCGCTGTTCGCGGCCGCCGCACAGGCCGGCGTCCCGGTCTGGGGCGACGTCGAACTGGCCTGGCGGCTGCGGGGCCCCGACGCCCCGCCCTGGCTCGCGGTCACCGGCACCAACGGCAAGACCACCACCGTCCGGATGCTCGCCTCGATCCTCGAGGCGGCGGGCCTGCGCACCGCGGCCGTCGGCAACATCGGTGTCTCGCTCCTCGACGCGGTGCTCGGCGACGAGCACTACGACGTGCTCGCCGTGGAACTGTCCAGCTACCAGCTGCACTGGTCCTCCTCCCTGCGCGCGCACTCGGCGGCGGTGCTCAACCTCGCCCCCGACCACCTCGACTGGCACGGCTCCATGGAGGCGTACGCCGCCGACAAGGGCCGCGTCTACGAGGGCAACCGGGTCGCCTGCGTCTATAACGCGGCCGACAAGGCCACCGAGGACCTGGTCCGCGAGGCCGACGTCGAGGAGGGCTGCCGCGCCGTCGGCTTCACCCTCGGCACCCCCGGTCCCTCCCAACTGGGCGTCGTCGACGGCATCCTGGTCGACCGCGCCTTCGTCGAGGACCGGCACCGGAACGCCCAGGAGCTCGCCGAGGTCGCCGACGTCGACCCGCCCGCCCCGCACAACATCGCCAACGCCCTCGCCGCCGCCGCCCTCGCGCGCGCCTACGGCGTGCCCGCGGCGGCCGTGCGGGACGGGCTGCGCGCCTTCACCCCGGACGCCCACCGCATCGCGCACGTCGCCGACGTGGACGGGGTCTCCTGGGTCGACGACTCCAAGGCGACCAACACCCATGCCGCACAGGCCTCGTTGGCGGCCTACGAGTCGATCGTGTGGATCGCCGGCGGACTCGCCAAGGGCGCCACCTTCGACGAACTGGTCGCGAGCGCGGCGAAGCGCCTGCGCGCGGTCGTCCTGATCGGCGCGGACCGCGCGCTGATCCGCGAAGCCCTGGCGCGACACGCACCGGAAGTACCCGTGGTCGACCTCGACCGGACCGACACTGGGGCCATGCTCCAGGCCGTCCAGGAGGCGCGGCGGCTCGCCCGGCCCGGCGACACGGTGCTGCTGGCCCCGGCCTGCGCCTCGATGGACATGTTCGCCAACTACAACAGGCGCGGTGAGGCGTTCGCACGGGCGGTGCGCGAACTCGGTGCCTGACCCGGCCGGCCTGCGCCGGGCGACCTTGGGAGGGACGCGTGGGACCGTCGAGGCAGCACGGGGCGCACGGCGGAGGCCGGCATGACCGGTAGCCGCACCGGACGGCCTCCCGTGCGGCGGGCGCCCCGCCGTCCCGCCGCACCCCGGCCGGCCCGCGAGAACCCCCTCAGGGCCCTCCACGCGCGGGCCTACCGGGCGTGGGACCGGCCGCTGACCGCCTACTACCTGATCCTCGGCGGCAGCGCGCTGATCACCGTGCTCGGCCTGGTGATGGTCTACTCGGCCTCCCAGATCACCGCGCTGCAGATGTCGCTGCCGGGCTCGTACTTCTTCCGCAAACAGCTGCTGGCCGCCTGCATCGGGGCCGTGCTGCTGTTCGCCGCCTCCCGGATGCCGGTGCGGCTGCACCGGGCGCTGGCCTACCCCATCCTCGCCGGTTCTGTCTTCCTGATGGTCCTGGTGCAGGTGCCGGGGATAGGGATGGAGGTCAACGGCAACCAGAACTGGATCGGCGTCGGCGGCTCCTTCCAGCTCCAGCCCAGCGAGTTCGGCAAGCTCGCCCTGGTGCTGTGGGGTGCCGACCTGCTCGCCCGCAAGCAGGAGAGGCGGCTGCTGTCCCAGTGGAAGCACATGCTGGTGCCGCTCGTTCCGGCCGCCTTCATGCTGCTGGGACTGATCATGCTCGGCGGCGACATGGGCACGGCGATCATCCTGACGGCGGTCCTCTTCGGCCTGCTCTGGCTGGCCGGGGCGCCCACCCGGCTGTTCGCCGGCGTGCTGACCGTCGCCGCCCTGATCGGCGCGCTCCTCATCAGGACCAGCCCGAACCGCATGGCCCGGCTGGCCTGTCTCGGCGCCACCGAGCCCCAGCCGGGCCCCGTCGACTGCTGGCAGGCCGTGCACGGGATCTACGCCCTCGCGTCCGGCGGGCTCTTCGGTTCCGGGCTCGGGGCGAGTGTGGAGAAATGGGGACAACTGCCCGAAGCCCACACCGACTTCATCTTCGCCATCACCGGTGAGGAACTGGGCCTGGCGGGGACGCTGTCGGTGCTCGCCCTGTTCGCGGCTCTAGGCTATGCGGGTATCCGCGTGGCCGGACGCACGGAGGACCCCTTCGTGAGGTATGCCGCGGGAGGCGTGACCACCTGGATCACGGCCCAGGCCGTGATCAACATCGGTGCGGTCCTCGGGCTGCTGCCGATCGCGGGCGTCCCCCTCCCGCTGTTCTCCTACGGGGGCTCCGCCCTGCTGCCGACCATGTTCGCCATCGGGCTGCTGATCGCCTTCGCGCGTGACGAGCCCGCTGCGCGGGCGGCGCTTGCGATGCGGCAACCCCGCTTTGGTAGAAAGCGGGAGCGGGGTACTCAGCGACCCCACAGATGGAACACGATGCGACGGCGCGCCACGGCGGCACGCTCGTCCGGAGAGCGGTGAATTTCGGTGCATGTCGTACTCGCCGGCGGAGGAACCGCGGGCCACATCGAGCCCGCGCTCGCCCTCGCGGATGCCCTGCGCAGGCAGGATCCGTCCGTGGGCATCACGGCCCTGGGCACGGAACGCGGTCTCGAGACACGTCTGGTACCCGAGCGCGGGTACGAACTGGCGCTGATCCCCGCCGTGCCACTGCCCCGCAAGCCCACCCCCGAGCTGATCACCGTCCCGGGCCGGCTGCGCGGCACCATCAAGGCGACCGAGCAGATCCTGGAGCGCACCAAGGCGGACGCCGTGGTCGGCTTCGGCGGCTACGTGGCGCTGCCCGGCTACCTCGCCGCCAAGCGGCTCGGGGTGCCGATCGTCGTCCACGAGGCCAACGCCCGCCCCGGCCTGGCCAACAAGATCGGATCCCGGTACGCGGCCAGGGTCGCGGTCTCCACCCCGGACAGCAAGCTGCGTGACGCCCGCTACATCGGGATCCCGCTGCGCCGTTCCGTGGCCACCCTGGACCGGGCCGCCGTGCGGCCCGAGGCCCGCGCCGCGTTCGGGCTCGACCCGAACCTGCCCACGCTGCTGGTCTCCGGCGGCTCGCAGGGCGCCCGCCGGCTGAACGAGGTCGTCCAGCGGGTCGCGCCGTGGCTCCAGCAGGCCGGCATCCAGATCCTGCACGTGGTCGGGCCGAAGAACGAACTCCCCCAGGTGCAGCAGATGCCGGGAATGCCCCCCTACATCCCGGTAGGTTATGTGGACCGGATGGACCTCGCGTACGCCGCGGCCGACATGATGCTCTGCCGCGCGGGCGCGATGACCGTCGCCGAACTCTCCGCCGTCGGGCTCCCGGCCGCCTACGTCCCGCTGCCCATCGGCAACGGCGAACAGCGGCTGAACGCCCAGCCGGTGGTCAAGGCCGGGGGCGGACTCCTGGTCGACGACGCGGAGCTGACGCCGGAGTGGGTCCAGCAGAACGTGCTGCCCGTCCTGGCCGACCCGCACCGGCTGTACGAGATGTCCCGCGCCGCCGCCGAGTTCGGCCGCCGGGACGCCGACGACCTGCTCGTCGGCATGGTGTACGAGGCGATCGCCTCGCGCCACGGGTAGGACACCGACGAGTGGGCCGAAGGGGCGCCGCCACGGCGCCCCGGAGGCGCACCGCGCCGCGGGAAGGGGAGTGCTGTGGCCGGATCGACCGCCGCCGAGCGCGGTGAACGCCGGCGGGGGGCGTCCGGGCCGCCGCCCGTGCGGCGGCGGTTCGGACGGAGGCACCTTCGTCCGATCATCATCCTGGCGGTCGCCCTGGTCTTCCTCGGCAGCGGCGCGTTCTGGCTGCTGTACGGATCCGATCTGGCCCGGGTGGAGCGGGTGTCCGTGTCCGGCACCCGGGCCCTGACCCCCGGGGAGGTGCGCGGGGCCGCCGACGTCCCCCTGGGGGACCAGCTGGTCGCGGTGGACACGGACGCGATCGCCTCGCGGCTCCGCGAGGAACTGCCCCGGATCCGCACGGTGGACGTGGTCCGTTCCTGGCCGCACGGGATCGGTCTGAACGTCATCGAACGCACCCCGGTCCTCGTGGTCGAAAAGGGCGGGGAGTTCATCGAGATCGACGGGGAAGGTGTCCGGTACGCCACGGTGTCCCGAGCGCCGAAGGGGGTTCCCCGATTGGAACTGAACACGCGCCGCAGCGGCACCGCGGCCGCGAGCCTGCGCCGCTTCGGCGAGGGCCGGCTCGTGCGCGAGGCGGTGCGGGTCACTCGCGAGGTGCCGGCCGCCGTGGCCCGCGCCACGCGGAGCGTCAAGGTCCGTTCCTACGACGACATCTCGCTGGAACTGGCGGACGGCAGGACGGTCGCCTGGGGGAGCGGGGAGAACGGCGCCGCCAAGGGCCGGGCCCTCACCGCTCTGCTGAAAGCGGCGCCGGACGCGCGGCACTTCGATGTGAGTGTTCCCACGGCCCCCGCGTCATCAGGAAGTTGACGCACATCGACGCAGGTCAGCCCCCTGGTTGGGAGGTGCCACGGCTGATCACATAGGGTGAAAAGAAAAACGGGAGGTTCGGCGTGTTCGTTGAACGCGCGCCACTTGTCGACTTACTGTCCTGTTCAGAAGACTCCAGAGAACAGGCACACTGGTAACCCTAAACTTCAACGTTAGGGTTCGGGTCGGCGATACGGACCGTCCCACATCGGCATCAGTCGTCGAACCGCGGCACGGCCGTGGGACGGCGACACGTAACTCGAGGCGAGAGGCCTTCGACGTGGCAGCACCGCAGAACTACCTCGCAGTCATCAAAGTCATCGGTGTCGGCGGCGGTGGTGTCAATGCCATCAACCGGATGATCGAGGTCGGTCTCAAGGGCGTCGAGTTCATCGCCATCAACACCGACGCGCAAGCCCTGTTGATGAGCGACGCCGACGTCAAGCTCGACGTCGGCCGTGAACTCACCCGCGGACTCGGCGCCGGAGCCAACCCGGCCGTCGGCCGCAAGGCGGCGGAGGACCACCGCGAGGAGATCGAGGAGGTCCTCAAGGGGGCCGACATGGTCTTCGTGACGGCCGGCGAGGGAGGCGGCACCGGCACCGGTGGCGCTCCCGTGGTCGCCAACATCGCCCGCTCGCTCGGGGCTCTCACCATCGGCGTGGTCACCCGCCCGTTCACCTTCGAGGGCCGGCGCCGCGCCAACCAGGCGGAGGACGGCATCGCCGAGCTCCGCGAAGAGGTCGACACCCTCATCGTCATCCCCAACGACCGGCTGCTGTCCATCTCGGACCGCCAGGTCTCGGTCCTGGACGCCTTCAAGTCGGCGGACCAGGTCCTGCTCTCCGGTGTCCAGGGCATCACCGACCTCATCACCACCCCCGGCCTGATCAACCTCGACTTCGCCGACGTCAAGTCGGTCATGTCCGAGGCCGGATCGGCCCTCATGGGCATCGGCTCGGCCCGCGGCGACGACCGCGCGGTGGCCGCCGCCGAGATGGCGATCTCCTCCCCGCTGCTGGAAGCCTCCATCGACGGCGCCAGGGGCGTCCTGCTGTCCATCTCCGGCGGCAGCGACCTCGGCCTGTTCGAGATCAACGAGGCCGCCCAGCTGGTGAGCGAGGCGGCCCACCCCGAAGCCAACATCATCTTCGGTGCGGTGATCGACGACGCGCTCGGCGACGAGGTCCGGGTCACGGTGATCGCGGCCGGCTTCGACGGCGGCCAGCCGCCCTCGAAGCGGGACAACGTCCTCGGCTCCTCCTCGGCCAAGCGCGAGGAGCCCGCCCCGGCCCGGCAGCCCGAGAGCCGCCCGTCCTTCGGCTCCCTGGGCAGCGTCACGCCCAAGGAGGAGCCGGAGCAGGCCCCCGAGCCGGTCGCCGACCTCCCCGTCGCCCAGCCGCCCGTCCCGCCGTCCCGCACCTACGCGGACAGCGCGGCCGAGGAACTGGACGTACCGGACTTCCTCAAGTGATAGGACGGCGCGACGGCGTGCGCGGCGCGCACTTCGCCTTCACCGACCGGTGGGGCGGGGTGAGCGCCGCTCCGTATGCGGAGCTCAATCTCGGCGGGGCGGTCGGCGACGACCCCGGCGCGGTGCGCGCCAACCGCGAACTGGCCGCCAAGTCCCTCGCCCTCGCCCCGGCGCGGGTGGTCTGGATGAACCAGGTCCACGGAGCCGACGCGGTCGTGGTCGACGGGCCGTGGGGCGACGGCCCCGTGCCCGAGGCCGACGCGGTGGTCACCGCGCGGCGGGGCCTCGCCCTCGCCGTGCTCACCGCCGACTGCGTCCCGGTCCTGCTCGCGGACCCCGTCGCGGGTGTCGCCGCGGCGGCCCACGCGGGCCGCCCCGGACTGGTCGCGGGGGTGGTCCCCGCCACCGTACGGGCCATGGCGGAACTCGGCGCCGACCCGTCGCGCATCGTGGCCCGCACCGGGCCCGCCGTCTGCGGCCGGTGCTACGAGGTGCCGTCGTCGATGCGCGCCGAGGTGGCGGCCGTCGAGCCGGCGGCGTACGCCGAGACGAGCCGGGGCACGCCGGCGGTCGATGTGGCCGCGGGCGTGCACGCCCAGCTCGAACGCCTCGGGGTGGGCGACCGGGAGCGGTCGCCGGTGTGCACGCTGGAGTCGGACGATCATTTCTCGTACCGGCGGGACCGCACCACGGGGCGGCTCGCGGGCTATGTGTGGCTGGACTGATGGGGCATGACGGAACGCAGGGAAGAACTCGCCGCGAACCTCGCGCGGGTGGAGGAGCGGATCGCCGCGGCGTGCGCGGCCGCCGGACGCGGGCGGGAGGAGGTGACCCTGATCGTGGTCACCAAGACCTTCCCCGCGAGCGACGTGCGGATCCTGTCGGAACTCGGGGTGCGTCACGTCGCCGAGAACCGCGACCAGGACGCCGCCCCGAAAGCCGCGGCCTGCGCCGGTCTGCCCCTCCAGTGGCACTTCGTCGGACAGCTTCAGACCAATAAGGTCCGATCTGTGGCGGGTTATGCCGATGTCGTGCAGTCCGTCGACCGCGCCCGACTGGTCACGGCGCTCTCGAAGGAGGCCGTGCGCACCGGGCGCGAACTGGGCTGCCTCATCCAGGTGGCGCTGGACGCCGGGGAGAGCGGCCGGGGGGAGCGCGGCGGCGTGGCGCCGGGCGGCGTGGCGGAGTTGGCGCGCCTCGTCGACGGGGCGCAGGGCCTGCGGCTGGACGGCCTGATGACCGTCGCCCCGCTCACCGGGGAGTACGCCGGGCGCCAACAGGCGGCGTTCGAGCGCTTGGTGGATTTGTCGACCGACCTGCGCGCGGCCCATCCTGCTGCGAACATGGTCTCCGCGGGGATGAGTGCGGATCTCGAACAGGCTGTTGCGGCCGGAGCGACACATGTACGCGTAGGCAGTGCGGTACTCGGAGTCCGCCCCGGCCTCGGGTAACGTCGCCAGGAAGTCGGACCACAGCAGAAAATATGGTCATTGCCGCTGATCGGGCGGACTTGAGGACCTTGTGGATCGCGGGCACTCGGCGGTCGTCAGCGGATCCACCACAGAGCGGAGGGCACGGAGCATGGCCGGCGCGATGCGCAAGATGGCGGTCTACCTCGGCCTCGTGGAGGACGATGGGTACGACGGCCGAGGATTTGACCCGGACGACGACTTCGAACCCGAACTCGACCCGGAACCCGAGCGGGACCACCGGCGGCACGAGCCGCCGCACCAGGCGCACGGTGCACACGGTGCACATCAACTCCAAAGGGACGAAGAGGTGCGAGTCGCCCCGTCGCCCCCGCTTCGCGAGCCGGTCGCCCGGTCCGCTTCGCTTCCCGCTGAATCGGCACGCCCGGCGCGCATCGCGCCCGTGGCATCCATCACACAAGAACGCGCCAGCCTGGAGAAGAACGCACCGGTGATCATGCCCAAGGTCGTGTCGGAACGAGAGCCTTACCGGATCACCACGCTCCACCCGCGGACCTACAACGAGGCCCGTACCATCGGGGAACACTTCCGTGAGGGCACGCCGGTGATCATGAATCTGACCGAGATGGACGACACGGACGCGAAGCGACTTGTCGACTTCGCGGCCGGTTTGGTGTTTGGTCTTCACGGCAGCATCGAGCGGGTGACGCAGAAGGTGTTCCTGCTGTCTCCTGCTAACGTCGATGTCACGGCGGAGGACAAGGCCCGTATCGCAGAGGGCGGGTTCTTCAACCAGAGCTGAGACGCAGGACCGGACGGACGCAGGACACAGGGGAGAGGGACAACCAGACCATGAGCGTGCTCGCGCAGGTGATCTACATCGCGCTGATGGTGTTCCTCATCGTGCTCATCTTCCGTCTGGTCATGGACTACGTCTTCCAGTTCGCCCGCTCGTGGCAACCCGGCAAGGCGATGGTGGTCGTCCTGGAGGCCACCTACACTGTCACCGATCCACCGCTCAAGCTTCTGCGGCGGGTCATCCCGCCGCTGCGTCTCGGGGGCGTGGCGCTCGACCTGTCCTTCTTCGTACTGATGATCATCGTCTACATCCTGATCTCCCTCGTGGGCAGTGCGCTGAGGTGACTGTGGACGACATGGGCCTGCCGACTGCCGATGACTACGTTGAGGTGAAGAGATGCCGTTGACCCCCGAGGACGTGCGGAACAAGCAGTTCACGACCGTCCGCCTCCGAGAAGGCTATGACGAGGACGAGGTCGATGCCTTCCTCGATGAGGTCGAAGCCGAACTGACGCGCCTGCTCCGAGAGAACGAGGACCTGCGCGCCAAGCTGGCCGCGGCCACGCGCGCTGCTGCCCAGAACCAGCAGAACATGCGCAAGCCCCCGGAACAGCAGGACCAGCAGCAACAGCAGGGGCCGCCCCAGGGGATGCCCCAGCAGGGCATGCGAGGTCCCGGCGGTCCGGTGCCCGCCGGCATATCGGGCCCGCCGCAGCAGCAGATGGGTGGCCCCATGGGTGGTCCGCCCCAGCTGCCGAGCGGTGCGCCGCAGCTGCCCGCCGGCCCCGGCGGTCAGGGCGGTCCGCAGGGTCCCGGCCCGATGGGTCAGGGCCCCGGCCCCATGGGCCAGGGCGGTCCGATGGGTCAGGGCGGTCCGATGCAGGGGCAGATGGGCCAGGGCGGCCCGATGCAGGGACAGATGGGCCAGGGCGGCCCCATGCAGGGACAGATGCAGGGTCAGATGGGTCCCGGTGGCCCCATGGGCGGTCCCATGGGTGGCCCCATGGGCGGTCCTCCCGGGCTCCCCGGACAGCAGCAGGGCGGTCCCGGCGGCGACAGCGCGGCCCGCGTGCTCTCGCTGGCCCAGCAGACCGCCGACCAGGCGATCGCCGAGGCCCGCTCCGAGGCCAACAAGATCGTCGGTGAGGCGCGTTCGCGTGCCGAGGGTCTCGAGCGGGACGCCCGCGCCAAGGCTGACGCCCTGGAGCGGGACGCGCAGGAGAAGCACCGCGTCGCGATGGGCTCCCTGGAGTCCGCCCGCGCCACGCTGGAGCGCAAGGTCGAGGACCTGCGCGGCTTCGAGCGCGAGTACCGCACGCGGCTGAAGTCCTACCTGGAGTCGCAGCTGCGTCAGCTGGAGACCCAGGCGGACGACTCGCTCGCCCCGCCGCGCCAGCCCGCCGCCCCGTCGCTGCCGCCGTCCCCGGCGCCCTCGATGGCTCCGGCCGGTGCCGGTGCGCCGT
>NZ_LIRG01000461.1:5933-6127 GCF_001419695.1 Streptomyces prasinopilosus | reverse complement strand
GGGTGAGCGCGTGCCGCCCGGCCCCCGGCCGGCACGCGCTCACCCCGGATAGACCGGCGCGGTCCCCTCCGTCACCTTCTGCCACTGCGCCCCCGACGGCAGCCGGACGATCCCGTCCACCGAGTGCGCCACCAGCGGCAACTGCTCGTCGGCGGACGCGGTGACCGCCTCCACCCCGGTCAGGGCGGCGGGCT
>NZ_LIRG01000461.1:0-5894 GCF_001419695.1 Streptomyces prasinopilosus | reverse complement strand
GCCGGCCCCTCCCGGCCGCCGGTCCCGTTCCGCTCGATCCGGCCGATCATCAGGGAACGCCGGTCGCCCTTCGCCACGACGAGCGCGATCCTGACCCCGTCGGCGGCCACCCGGACCGACTGGATCTGCCCGTCCAGACCCGGAGTGCGCACCTCCAGCGGCTTGCCCGCGCCCTCCTCGAGGAGGAGCAGCCGCGGATCGGCGGGGTCGCGGTCGGCCACCCACAGGCCGCGCTGCGCGTCCCAGCTGGGCGCGGACAGCCGGTCGTCCTCGGACTCGCCCCCACTGCTCAGCACGGGCTCGCCGAGCGAACCGCCCGGCACGATCGACCCGACGTACAGCGACTTCCCGTCGAGCGCGATCCCGGCCGCCATGCGTTCGTCCCGCGAGACGGCCACCGACCGCAGCGTGGTCCCGCCCTCGCCGAGCGCCCCGGGCACCGGGTCCGGCTGGGGGGCGTCGCCGTCGGCGGGGATCCGCACCAGCCGATGCTCCCCGTCGACGAAGTACAGGTGGCCGGGGCTGGTGAGCGAACCCCGGTCGGCCACGGCATCGGTGGCCTCCTGGGTCAGCGAGCACAGGTGCCTCCCGCCGGCCCGCAGCTCGACCTCGGCCACGGCGGGACTGAGGTTGCGCAGTGTGAACAGCAGCTGGGCGCCCATCTCCCTGCACCGCGCGCCACCGGCGCCGGCCGCCTTGTCGTTGAGCGGCACGGTCAGCTTGCCCCGGTCGTCCGCCGTCAGCGGTCCGGCGTCCTCGCGCAGCGCCGTGCCCGTGGGGAAGCTCGACCGGACGGCCGGGGCCAGCCAGGCCGTCGGCCCGCTCAGGAGGGAACGCACCATCTGGGTGGCGGGCTCCACGTGGCTGCGGACGTACACCGGGTCGGCGACCGCCATCGACGGCCCGTCCGCGGCGCTCCCCGCGCTGTTCGAGGCGAAGTAGTACTTGCTGACGGACATGTAGTTGCGCTGGAAGTCCGACTGCCCCATGACGACGCCCTGGGGGACCCCGTCGATGCGCCACTGCCCGTTCTTCGCGTCCTGCGTGAGACGCACGAGCTTGTCGTACGGCCCCTTGGCGGATGCGTACGCCTGCTGCGCGTCCACGGTGGCGACCTTGTCGCCGGTCAGGGTGAAGGAGACCTCGCCGCTGTCCTCCCGGCCCGGCGGGTCGGGCTGCGCGCCCGGCCCGTCCGCGAGCACCGTGGTGGACAACTCGGGCTTCCAGGTCTCGGCCGCCTCGGCGGTCAGGTACTGGCGTGCGGTCCGGTAGTCCGGATCGTCGCTCGTCAGCGCCTCGAGGAAGCCCTGCACGATCTGCGTGGGCGAGGCGTCCTTGCTCGGCGGCATCGCGAACACCCGCACCTGCGCGTCCTGCCGGGGCGTGGACTCCACCCCCCGCAGATCCCCGCTGTCGGGCATCGAGGCGCACCCGGCCAGCAGTACGGCGCCGGCGGCGGCGTACGCGATCGTCCGTGCCGGTGTCCTCGGTGTCCTCCGGCCGCGCCCTGCGCGCTCACCGCCCACGCGAAGTCTCCCCCCGCCTGTCCCCGAGGCCGTCGAGCCCCTCCAGGCCGTCCACATCGTCCAGCTCGTCCAGTTCGTCCACGTCGCCGGTGCCGGCGGCGTCCTCACCCGCGTCGGCGGGCGCCGCGTCCCCGGCGGCCGGCCCCGCCGGCTCCCCCCGGGGCGGGCCGCCCGCGGCCGGCCGCGGCACCACCCGCGCGCCGTTGCCGGGCAGGGCCGTCGGGTCGGCCGTGGGGGTCGCGGCGGCCGGCAGCGGGCCGAGCGGACCACGGGCCGAACGGGCCGGGCCCTCGGTGTCCGCGGGCGGCACGGGCAGGATGGCCCGCTTGCCGCCGTCCCCGTCGTGCGGGGCACCGGCGCCGTCGAGTCCGCGGTTGCGCCGCGAGTCCCTGGGCTCCAGCGGGATCGGCGAGCCCCGCAGCGGCTCGTCCGCCGTCCGGGGCAGGGTCAGCCGGAACTGCGAGCCGCCGCCCGGCTCGCCCCACGCCTGGAGCCAGCCGCCGTGCAGCCGCGCGTCCTCCAGGGCGATGGACAGGCCCAGCCCGGTACCGCCCGTGGTCCGCGCGCGTGCCGGGTCCGCCCGCCAGAAGCGGCTGAAGACCCGGGTCGCCTCACCGGGCTTGAGTCCGACGCCGTAGTCCCGCACCGCGATCGCGACCGCCCCGCCCGCCGCGGCGAGCCTGACGACGACGTCCTTGCCGTCGCCGTGCTCCACGGCGTTGACGACGAGGTTGCGCAGGACGCGCTCCACGCGCCGGGCGTCGACCTCGGCGACGACGGGCTGCTGGTCGCCGGCCACCTTGATCCGCGTGCCCTTGCGCTCGGCGAGCGGCTCGGCCCCGCCGACCACGCGCCGTACGACGATCCGCAGGTCGACCGGTTCCGCCTCCAGGGCGGCCGCGCCCGCGTCGAAGCGGCTGATCTCCAGCAGGTCCGAGAGCAGGGACTCGAACCGGTCGATCTGGTCGGCGAGCAGTTCCGCCGACCTCGCGGTCACCGGGTCGAAGTCCTCCCGCGCCTCATGGATGACGTCCGCCGCCATCCGTACGGTCGTCAGCGGTGTCCGCAGTTCGTGGGACACGTCCGACACGAACCGGCGCTGCATCCGCGACAGGTCCTCCAGCTGGTTGATCTTCAGCTGGAGGTTCTGCGCCATCTTGTTGAAGGCCTCGCCGAGCCGCGCGATGTCGTCCTCGCCGGTGACCTTCATCCGTTCCTGGAGCCGTCCGGCGGACAGCCGCTCCGCGATCCCGGCCGCCATCCGCACCGGCGTCACGACCTGCCGCACCACGAGCCAGGCGATCGCCCCGAGGAGGACGACGACGAACAGGCCGGCGGTCGCCAGCGTGCCCTTGACCAGGCTCAGCGACTTCTCCTCCTGCGTCAGCGGGAAGAGGTAGTACAGCTGGTAGGGATCCCCGTTGGGGTCGTTGACCTGTTTGCCGATGACCAGGCCGGGCTGGGAGTCGGCGCCGTTGCTGTAGACGATCCGCGTGTACCGCTGCGCGGCCCCGGTGCCGGTGTCGATCCGGTCCCGCAGGTTGCCGGGCACGCTCTCCGCCGGGTCGACGTGTCCCGAGGCGCGCGGACCGCGTCCGCCGCCGCTCTCGTCGCCCATGGGCAGGGTGACCACGTCGAAGGCGCCCTGACCGCCGCTGGAGAGCGACTCCACGAGGTCGCTCATCCACTGGATGACGCTCTGCGAGGACCGGCCGTCCACCCCGGACGTGTCCTCGCCGGTGCCGCTCGCGGCCTCGTCGGCCTGCTGCTTGGCCACCGCGAACCCGCCGGTGGCCTGGCTCTGGGACGCCTTCACCTTGGCGTCCAGCAGGCCGTTGCGCACCTGGCCGATGACGACGAAGCCCAGCAGCAGGACCACGCCCAGCGACATCAGCAGCGTGGTGACGACGACCTTGAGCTGGATGTTGCGCCGCCACAGCCGCATGACGGGCAGCAGCGGCCGGCGCACCCAGCGCACGAACAGGCGGATGACCGGGCTGCCCTGGACCCCGCCCCGGAGCAGCCCGCCCTCACGGGGGCGCCCCCAGCGGGAACGCCCCGGGGAGCGGCCCCGGGACGTCCGGCCGACAGGCCGCTCCGGTCGCTCCCCGGACCGGCCGGAGCCCGAAGCGGCACTGTCACCGGACATGTCAGCTCGGTCCTGCCTTGTACCCGACGCCACGGACGGTCACCACGATCTCCGGCTTCTCCGGGTCCTTCTCGACCTTGGAGCGCAGCCGCTGGACATGGACGTTCACCAGCCGGGTGTCGGCCGCGTGGCGGTACCCCCAGACCTGCTCGAGGAGCACCTCGCGGGTGAACACCTGCCAGGGCTTGCGGGCCAGCGCGACCAGCAGGTCGAACTCCAGCGGGGTCAGCGCGATCGACTGCCCCTCCCGCTTCACGGAGTGCCCGGCCACGTCGATCACCAGGTCGCCGATGGCGAGCTGTTCCGGCGCCGGCTCCTCCGACCTGCGCAGCCTCGCCCGGATCCGGGCGACCAGCTCCTTCGGCTTGAACGGCTTGACGATGTAGTCGTCGGCACCGGACTCCAGGCCGACCACGACGTCGACGGTGTCGCTCTTCGCCGTGAGCATCACGATCGGCACCCCGGACTCCGCCCTGATCAGGCGGCACACCTCGATGCCGTCCCGGCCGGGCAGCATCAGGTCCAGCAGCACCAGATCGGGCTTGGCCTCACGGAAAGCGGCCAGCGCCTTGTCGCCGTCGGCTACGAAAGACGGCTCAAAACCTTCACCACGCAGCACAATGCCGAGCATCTCGGCCAGTGCGGTGTCGTCGTCGACGACAAGGACTCGTCCCTTCATAAACGACATCATCCCATTAGCTATTCGTGACCTGGCGTGACCTGGCGCACAGTGCGGCCAGGGCCTCTGCCGTCACGGGTGAGACGGCACCTTCTTCCGTGACGATCGCCGTGACCAGTTCCGGTGGTGTCACGTCGAACGCCGGGTTGTACGCCTGGGTCCCCAGGGGTGCCACGAGAATCCCGCCTCCCGCTTCGGTTCCGGCCATCGGCACCCGCGGTGCCGTGACCTCGGTCACTTCATGGCCGGGGCGCTGCTCGACCTCGATGGACGCCCCGTCCGGTGTGCGGGGGTCGACCGTCGTGACCGGTGCCACCACGATGAACGGCACGTGGTGGTACCGCGCGAGCACGGCGAGCGGATAGCTCCCCACCTTGTTCGCCACCGACCCGTCGGCCGCGATGCGGTCCGCCCCTATCAGTACCGCGTCCACCTCGCCCGCCGCGAACAGCGACCCCGCCGCGGCATCGGTGAGCAGCGTGTACGCCATGCCGCTGCGGGCGGCCTCGTACGCCGTCAGGCGAGCACCTTGCAGCAACGGGCGCGTTTCGTCCACCCACAGCCGCCTGAGCCTGCCCGCCCGGTGCGCGGCCAGCGCCACCGCGAACGCCGTGCCCTCGCCGCCCGACACCAGCGAGCCGGTGTTGCAGTGGGTGAGGATCCGGTGTCCGCCGCCGGGCATCAGCTCGTCCAGCAGCGCCAGCCCGTGCCGGGCCATCCGGGCGCTGGCCTCGGCGTCCTCACGGTGCAGCCGCCGTGCCGCGGCCAGCGCGGCCCCGGCCGCCTCCTGGAGATCGCCGCCGCGGGCGAGAACACCCTGGTGGGCACTCAGGGCCCGGCGCACCCCCATCCCGAGGTTCACCGCGGTGGGCCGGGCGCCCTCCAGTGCGGCGGCGGCGTCGTTCACGTCGAAGCCCCGTACGGCGGCGAGGGCGACGCCGTACGCCCCGGCGATGCCCAGCAGGGGCGCACCGCGTACGGCGAGCGAACTGATCGCCTCCACGAGCGCGGGGGCGTCGGTGCAGACGAGCTCCACCTCCTCGGCCGGCAGCCTGGTCTGGTCGAGCAGCACCAGGACGGGTCCTTCCGGTGGTTCCTCCCAGCGGATCACCGGGATGTCGGTCGGCCGCCTGGGGTCGCCGCTGCGTGCGTACTGATCAGCCATGCGGCCAGTCTGCCCCCTGGAACGCGGACAATTGAAGGCGCAGTCCTCACCTCGGCCGGTCCGTCGTCGACCGCCCCATGGCACGATGGCAGCGAACCCGCCGCCGCGACCGCGGACGGGCACCGTCAAGGAGCGACGATGAACGACACTCCGGGCTGGGCTTCGCCCGGATCCGCCCCCTCCGAAGGGCAGGGTACGGGTGCGTCCGGGCCCACCGAGCCCGCAGAGCACCCGAACCCCGGCCAGGCCGCCCCGCAGGGGCCGGGCTGGTCGAAGGAGCAGCCGCCGGGCCAGTGGTCCGCGCCCACCGGCGGGCCCGGCACGGCGGACCCCGACCGGCCTTCCCCACCGCCCGCGCCGGGGGATACGGCGGCT
>NZ_LIRG01000460.1 GCF_001419695.1 Streptomyces prasinopilosus | reverse complement strand
CGACGACGTAGTCCTGCCGGAAGGCCGGCAGGACTACGTCGTCGCCCGGGAGGACTGCGCCGGGTCCGTCGAGCGGGCCAGGGGGGTACGACGGCGACGGCATCCGGCCCGAGAGCCTCAGCGGCGGGCTGCACACCGAGGGGGCGACGAGCACGTCCTCTTCTACTCCTACGGAGTGTTCCGCACGGACACCCCGCCGGCCGGGATCGGCATCGTCCTCGACTCCGGACCGCGCCACACCGCCACCGTGCTGAGGCTGCCGGACGATCCGGGCTGGGGGACGTACCACGCCTTCGGCGACGCCCCGGCGGCGGACACCGGCTTCACGGTCACGGCGTACGCCGAGGACGGCGGCGTGCTGTTCGAGCAGCGCTTCGACGCCTCGCCCCCGGACCGAGGCCTCCCGCGACGGGGCCGGCCCCGCCACGCCGGCCCCGTCGCGGGAGACCGCCGGGAAGCACGTGACGCCGAGCGGGCGCGGGCGGGCGGGTTCACAGGCGGACGATGATCAGGGCGATGTCGTCCCGTCCGCCCTCGGCCACGCCGAGGCGGGTGAGCAGGGTGTCGGCCAACTGGTCGGGACCGAGGGACGTGTGCCGGCCGAGGGCGTCGGCGAGGCGGTGCAGGCCGGCGTCGATGTCCTCACCGCGGCGCTCGATGAGTCCGTCGGTGTAGAGCACGAGGGTGTCGCCCGGGGAGTAGGACACCGTGGCCTGGGGGCGCGGGACGGCGTGGTCGGTGAGGATGCCCAGGGGAGGGTCGGTGGCCTCGTCGAGCAGGACGACGGTGCCGTCCGGCCGGGCCAGGAGGGGCGGGGGGTGGCCGGCGCTGGTGTAGGTGATGTGCCGCCGGCGGGTGTCGATGACGGCTTTGACCGCGGTCGTGGCCAGCGCGTCCTCGAAGGTGCGGGCGTACCTGCTCAGGACGTCCATCGCCCTGCCGGGTTCGTCGATGGCGCGGACGGCGGCGGACAGGGCGCTGCGGAGCATGCCCATGACGGCGGCGGCCTCCAGGCCGTGGCCGACCACGTCGCCGACCGCGACGGTGAACCGGTCGTCGGACAGGTCCACCACGTCGTACCAGTCGCCGCAGACGTTGAGGGACCGGGTGGCGGGCAGGTAGCGCACGGCGATCTCGCGGTGCCCGGCCAGGTCCGGAGCGTGCAGCATGACCTCCTGGAGGGCGAGGGCGGTCCGGCGTTCCCGGGCGTGGGCCTCGCGGAGCTCCTCGTTGAGGCCCTGGAGCTCCTGCGCCCGCGCGAACAGTTCGGCCTCCATCGCCTTGTGCTCCCCGAGCGGGTCGCCCGGCCTGAGGTGGAGGGGGCGGGTGAGCACGAACTCGGTCACGTCCTCCACCCGGTGGATGATCCACCCGACCTCTCCGTCGGCTCCGAGGACGGGTGTGTTGACGGGCGACCACCACTTCTCCCGGAACACCCCCGGGCGTCCGGAGACCGGGATGTCGTACTTCTGCACCGCCATCGTGTCCGGTTCCTTCGAGCGGACGACCCGCTCCAGGGAGGCCTGCAGGTTGCGGACCCCGTCGGCCTCCGGGTCCGCCGGGTTCTCCGGGTAGACGGCGAAGAGGTGCCGGCCGATCAACTCCTCCCGGGTCCGCTCCGTGACCCGCAGATAGGCCTCGTTGGCCTCGACGATCACCAGTTCGGGGTCCAGCACCAGATAGGGGCTGGGCATCACGGCGAACAACGCCCGGTAGTCGAGGTGCGGTGTGGTCACGTCTACTCTCCTGCCCCGTTCCCCCGTCCCACTCCCGGTTCCGGGTCACACATCGGCCCGTGGGCGGGTGGGGCGGCCCGCCGGACCGGCGGGGCGCGGCCCGCCCCGGCCCGTCCGGCGTGCGGACCGCGCACCTCGGCGAGGAGGAGGCCGGGGCCGCCCCGGCCGTACCGACCGGCGCCGGGCCACACGGGAACGAATACACCGTCGACGGCCCCGGGAGCCGGCCGGGCAACGTCGAAGGGCCCCGCAGCGAACTGCGGGGCCCTTCGACTTCGTGCCCGGTGAGGCACTGGCGGAGGATACGAGATTCGAACTCGTGAGGGGTTGCCCCCAACACGCTTTCCAAGCGTGCGCCCTAGGCCACTAGGCGAATCCTCCGGGAGGAACATTACATGACCCGAAGGAGTGCTCGCGAACTCGTTCCACCCCCGCGACATGGGGTAGCCTGTGCGCAGCCCCTCACGCGGCGCTATCTGACTGAACTCCCCCAGGGCCGGAAGGCAGCAAGGGTAGGTCGGCTCTGGCGGGTGCGTGGGGGGCGCTTTCGTGCGCCGTGCCCCTGCCGCCGGGCGGGGCGGGACGGGTTGTCGGTGGGCGCCTATAACCTCGTAGGCGTGTCGTCCCTCGCGCTGTACCGCCGTTATCGCCCGGAGTCCTTCGCCGAGGTCATCGGGCAGGAGCATGTCACCGACCCGCTGCAGCAGGCGCTGCGGAACAACCGGGTCAATCACGCGTACCTGTTCAGCGGTCCGCGAGGCTGCGGCAAGACGACCAGCGCCCGCATCCTCGCCCGGTGCCTGAACTGCGAGCAGGGTCCCACGCCGACGCCGTGCGGTCAGTGCCAGTCCTGCCAGGACCTCGCGCGCAACGGACCCGGCTCGATCGACGTCATCGAGATCGACGCCGCCTCCCACGGTGGTGTGGACGACGCCCGCGACCTGCGCGAGAAGGCGTTCTTCGGGCCCGCCCACAGCCGGTACAAGATCTACATCATCGACGAGGCCCACATGGTCTCCCCGCAGGGCTTCAACGCGCTGCTGAAGGTCGTCGAGGAGCCCCCGGAGCACCTGAAGTTCATCTTCGCGACCACCGAGCCCGAGAAGGTCATCGGGACGATCCGGTCGCGCACGCACCACTATCCGTTCCGGCTGGTGCCGCCCGGGGTCCTGCGGGACTACCTCGGCGAGGTGTGCGGACGGGAGAACAGCCCCGTCGAGGACGGGGTGCTGCCGCTCGTCGTGCGGGCCGGCGCGGGCTCCGTGCGTGACTCCATGTCCGTCATGGACCAGCTGCTCGCGAGCGCCGGCCCCGACGGCGTGACGTACGCCATGGCCACCTCCCTGCTCGGGTACACGGACGGCTCGCTGCTCGACTCCGTGGTCGAGGCCTTCGCCACGGGCGACGGTGCCGCGGCCTTCGAGGTCGTCGACCGCGTGATCGAGGGGGGCAACGACCCGCGGCGGTTCGTCACCGACCTGCTCGAGAGGCTCCGGGACCTGGTGATCCTCGCCGCGGTCCCGGACGCCGCGGAGAAGGGGCTCATCGACGTCCCCGCCGACGTCGTCGAGCGGATGCAGGCCCAGGCCGGCGTCTTCGGCGCCGCCGAACTCAGCCGTGCCGCCGACCTCGTCAACGAGGGACTCAACGAGATGCGGGGCGCCACCTCGCCCCGGCTCCAGCTCGAGCTGATCTGCGCGCGCGTGCTGCTGCCCGCCGCGTACGGCGACGAGCGGTCGGTCATGGCCCGTCTGGACCGGATCGAGCGCGGTGTGAACTTCTCGGCGGGCGCTCCCGCGGCCGGCGCGCCCGCCATGGGGTACGTGCCCGCCGCCGGGGGGCACGGCGGTGGCGCGGGAGCGCCGGTGCCGCCCGGGAGCGGTCCGGCCGC
>NZ_LIRG01000046.1 GCF_001419695.1 Streptomyces prasinopilosus | reverse complement strand
CTCCCGGAGCCACTCGACCCGCACCACCCCCACCCCGTCCGACCGCCCGTGGAGGATCGCGTTGGTCACCAGTTCCGAGATCATCAGCACACAGTCGTCGACCGAGCAGGCCGGGTCGTACGGGGCGATGAACTTCCGGAACCAGCGCCGCGCACGAGATACGGACTCGGGCTCCGGATGCAAGGTCATCGCTCCGAGCCGCGGCGAGTCCTCACAGGGGTGACGGTCGATCACACAGGTCATCCGTACTCACTCCTCGCCGCTGCCGTCGCGACCACGGCAGCACTGGTTCCGGCCGTCGAAGCGTCTCGATCGGCGCCGCGGAATTCCGATGACGGCACCGCCGCCCCGGTCACCGGGAGGGGACGTCGCCGGACCACGGCACACGGGTCCCCACATCCACAGAGACCGAAGCTCGACCTCTCTAGACATCTACAGATTCCGACACATCTCTAGAGATGTCAACCAGAGCGCTCACGAGCAGGTATCACGAGCGATTACACGCAGCGAGCGAGCCCTCGACCTATGGCCTAAGGTGTCTAGAGAAGCGAGGAGGGTTCCGGAATGGCGACTACCGACGACGACCGTCGGCCCAAGTACCAGCGGATCGCGGACACGCTGCGTGAGGCGATCCAGTCGGGCCACTACGGTCCCGGTGATCGGCTTCCGGGAGAGAACGACCTCATGACCACCTACGGCGTGGCCCGCATGACGGCCCGCCAGGCCCTGAGCGTCCTGCGGGACGAAGGCGTCGCCGAAGCCCGCAAGGGCGCCGGCGTCTTCGTCCGGGCCTTCCGCCCGATCCGACGCCGGGGCATCGAACGACTCGCCCGCGACCAGTGGGGCACCGGCCGGTCCATCTGGTCGGCGGACATCGAGAACCGGGCACTCCAGGTCGACCGGATCACCGTGACCGAGGAGAAGGCGCCCGAGCGCGTCAACGCGGTCCTGGGCCTGACCGCCGACGAGACGACCTGCGTGCGGCGCCGGCGCTTCGTCCTGGACGGCAAGCCGGTCCTACTCGCGACGAGCTACCTCCCCATGCCCCTGGTCACCGGATCCGCGGTCACCCGGGAGGACACCGGCCCGGGCGGCACCTACGCACGGCTCGCCGAACTCGGCTACGAACCGGCACACTTCCGCGAAGAGATCCGCTCCCGCATGCCCTCCAAGGACGAGGCGGAACAACTGAGCATGTCCGCCGGCACCCCCGTCATCCTCATCTGCCGCACCGCCTTCACGGACACGGGCCACCCCGTCGAACTCAACGAGATGACACTGGACGCCGCCTCCTACGTCCTGGAGTACGACTTCGACGCAGGCCCGAGAGGCACCCCGACCAACCGCTGAGTTACAACCTTATCTACGGGTTCAAGCACCCGTCGTCGCTTCGCTCCTCCGGGCGGGAGCGGGCGGCCGGCGGCGCCCGCGCTCATGCCTCCGCCCCGCTCGGCACCGCCGGCCGCCCGCTCCCGCCCAAGAGGCAGGCACACGGGCATGAGGTCAGAACACGTCGTGGCTGGGACGGTCGGCTCCACGGCTTTAGGCAGCCACTTTGGGGCGAGTCTCGAAGATCATGGTCCCAACGTCGTGCTTCAACGGGCAGGTCCACAGACTGCCCGACGCGCCGGAAGCTTACGGGTCCATGATCACTCGCCCCAAAGCAGCTCCCGGCCAAAGTCACTCCGCCGCCCGCGCGGGCTCGACTCGCACGACGGCGGAACCCAACAAGGCTGTGCAGTGCACCCACTGAGGTTCCAACATCACAGACTCCACTCACCGGAGCGCCGCGAGTGAGTAACCTTGCCGCAAGCATGGTGGACGCGGTGCTGCCAGGGGTGTGGGACTCAAGTGGGCAGTGTCCATGACTCAAGACGGAGGGGTTTGCGTGTCAGTTGGCGCGAGCGAGGCATACGCAGAGAGCCTGGACCTGACACCGTCGCCACGGCTCCTTGAGGTACTGGGTGACATCCCCTACAAGCCGTGGCAATGCCTCGCGGAGCTGATCGATAACGCTTTTGACGACTTCCTGTCAGATGACGATCGAGATCCGAACGATCCCCCTTATGTTCGTGTCACGTTGCCGAAGTCCGGCACCACCCGCGAGGGCGACGAGATCGTGTGTGTGGCGGACAACGGGCGCGGCATGGGTCTGGAGGCATTCCAACTCGCACTGCGCGCCGGCTACAGCCAGAACAGCAGGTACGGAAGCCTGGGGTTGTTTGGCATGGGCTTCAACATCGCGACCGCTAATCTGGGATCCGTTACCGAGGTACGGACTACCCGATCAGGTGACCGCGAATGGCTGGTTGCGGAAATCAACTTCCTTGAGATGCAGCAGCATGGTGAATTCAAGGCCCCGCTACGGCGTGAACCCAAGGATGACCCCACGATGCACGGGACCGAGATCACTGTGCGTCAACTGCGGCCCGACACACGAACCGCCCTACGTCGCCCGCAGCTACCTTCCACCATTCGGGAGCAACTGGGCAAGGTCTACTCCTATTTGCTTCGCGGCGGGGACGTTCTTCCAGAGCTTCCCGGGGCCGAACTTAAAGGGCGAGGCTTTCGACTGTTCGTCAACAACACACTCGTGCGGCCGCGCTTGCCGTGTGTCTGGGACTCTCAACGATCGGTGGCCTATCGAGGTACCAACGTCAAAGCGATCCAACCGATTGATATCTCCCTGCCCTCGGCGTGGGCGTGCCAGGACTGTGGCCACTGGCATCGCATATCTCTAGAGACCTGCGTCGAGTGTGGCAGCGCGAACCTCGAGCTTCGGGAACGCCGGATCATCGGCTGGGTAGGCATTCAGCGCTATTTGCACACCAGCGACTTTGGTATCGACTTCCTCAGGAACGGGCGGAAGATCCTCATCTCCGATCGAAGCCTATTCGAGTGGGAGCACCCCGACACAGGGGAAACCCTGACCGAGTATCCGATCGAGCTCGGCGCTACAGTGGGCGGCCGAATCGTGGGCGAGATACATCTCGACCATGTGCCCGTGACCTACCAGAAGAACGACTTCAAAAGAGATTCCCGGGACTGGATCACCGCCGTCCACAAAATTCGCGGCGAGGGCCCTCTTCAGCCGAACAAGGCGAAAGCATATGGGTACTCGTCGAACGACTCGTACGTGGGACGCCTGTTCAACGCCTTCCGCAGAAATGAACCAGGCCTCAAGAACCTTGTACCTGGGAACGGCGAGAACTCACTTCACGAGCTGGCAAGGGAGTGGGCTGGCTCGTTCCGTAAAGGGCTCGCCGAATTCCTCACCGATGAGAAATGGTACGAGGCCGCGCGACAACACGATGAGATCAAACGAGGTCGACGCCCAACCCCTCCCGGGGGCGGAGCCAGCACCCCGTCGCCGTCGCGTGATTCCACCCGCGACACTCAAGAGCAGTCTGATGATCTGCTCAGCCGCACGGGTCTCGGGCTAGGGAACTCCTCTGCCAGCACGACGAACAGCTCGCCGAGCGCCACCACGCCGCCGCCCCAGCCAGAGACAGAGGATGAGCGCTTCGCCAGATACCGTACCGGGGCACGTCGGCTGACCGACCTCAGCGGAGCGGTGTCCGTGGCCACCCTGGGCCGGCGCATGGTCACGGTGTACGTCACACCCGAACCACTGCTGGACCATTCGGGCCGGCCGACCCCGTGCGTGTCGCACACCCTGCGCGGCAACGCAATTGAGGTGTTCGTCCACGGGGATCATCCGGTGTTCAGGGAATTTGGGCGCGATCCCCGCGACTACGCGATCATCGAGATCGCAGAGGCGCTACGCGCACTCGCCAGCACCGATGACAGCGCCGCACGTGTCGCTGCCGAGGTCACTCTGCAATTCCCGGATCAGCGGTTTACCGACGCGGCTCTGCGAGAGCGGGCGAGTGCCCTGCTCAGCCGGGCGCGAGAGGGCATCCAGCGAGTCGGCGCTGCCCGTTCCGCCTCCCTGTGGGCGAGCCTCCCTACCGCGGAGAAGCAGGCTGCGGAGAAGCACGCCGCCGGAGCGGACCCCCGATTGGTATGGCCCGTAGCCACCGAGAACGGCGACTTCATCGCACACATCACCGCGGAGGGCATCGCCGCGATCGTCCGTGCCCATCCCGAGCTGGTGATGGATGGCGCCGTCTTCTCCACGACCTGGTCGACGTGGAACGACCCCGACGCTCGCGATGCCCAGGTCGAGCGCCTTGGGCGACTGCTTGAAGTGACGGGAGCGTTCCTGAGCAACATCAGTGGTAAGACCCGCCTCGATCTCGCGATGATGCGCATGACACTCGACGTGATCGAAGAAGAGATCGCCGAGGAGTCGACGTGAGCTCATCCTTCATGGCTCCCGATTTCCTTCTGGACATCGGTCCTGCGGCCTTTCCACGGCAGGTTGAGCGGCTCATGCTGCACCTCGGCTTCACCGATGTAGTCAACGTCGATGGCCCAAACGATCACGGCGGCGATATCCTCGGGACGCTCAACGGCCAGCGCTGGGTCTTCCAGGCAAAGTGGAAGGCGCGCGGCACGGTGGCCCCGAGCGCGATCGACGAGGTCATCAACGCCAAGGCGTTCTATCGGACGCACCGGGCGGCGGTTGTCACCAATGCCAGATTCGGCCCGAAGAGCGAGGAACGACGTGAAGCGCTGCGCCGAGTGGGCCATCCGATCGAGTTCTGGTCGGGGCGCGAGCTGGTCGACCTGTACAACAGCGATCGGTTGTGTTCCGAACGGCTGCCAGAACGCCCGCTGCGCGAGTATCAGGCCAAGGCATTTGAGCGGCTCGTGGAGGACCTGGAGGGCACGGGCCGTGCCCTGTTGATCCTCGCAACCGGCTTGGGGAAGACGGTGATCGGAGGGGAGATTGTCGCACGCCATCTACGCCTTCACCCATCCGACAAGATCCTTGTCGTCGCCCATACAAAAGATCTCGTTGAACAATTAGAGCGCGCACTCTGGTTCCACGTGCCCAAGGCCGCGCGCACCCAGCTGCTGACTGGCGACCATAAACCGGATGATCTCCGCGGCATCACGTGCGCCACGGTGGCCACCGCGCTCACGTACGTACGCAGCGGTTACAAGCCTGCGCTGGTTATGGTAGACGAGGCGCACCATGTGTCCAAAGAAGGATACTTCGCTGAATTGCTGGACCGCCTAGCCGACGTGCCTCGGCTTGGAGTGACCGCAACGCCCTGGCGCGGAGACCGCTTTGACATCCGAAATAGTTTTGGCGAGCCCAGTTACGCCCTGGGTATCGACGGCGGTATGAGGCTCGGCTACCTCGCTGAAGTTCGCTACCGGCTCTTTACGGACAATATCGACTGGGATTTCGTACATACGGCAAGCCAACACAACTACAGCGTAAGGGATCTGAACGCCCGGCTGTTTCTACCCGAACGCGATGAAGCGATCCGCGATCGACTCATCGAGACATGGGCGCACGTCAAAGAACCCCGGGCAGTAGTTTTCTGCCGCACCGTCGAGCATGCCGAGCGCCTAGCCGAACTACTCAATCAGGTCCCCCAGTGGAAGAACGTGAAGGCGGTCCATGCGGGCCTGGATCGCAGGGATCGACAGCTGCGGCTCATGGCCTTCCGCCAGGGCGAGATCCCGATCATCACGGCTGTCGACATCCTCAACGAAGGGGTCGACATCCCGGACGTCAATATCCTGTGCTTCGCGCGCGTCACACACAGTCGACGCATCTTCGTCCAACAGCTTGGCCGCGGGCTGCGGCTCCGTGAAGGAAAGAGCCACGTCGAGACCCTGGACTTCGTCAGCGACATCAGGAGAGTTGCGGCGATCATGAGCCTTCGCGAGCAGGTCTCGGCAGACGAGTTCGAAACGCTGCGACTGGCCCCGACGGGCACACGCTTTGAGTTCACTGACGCTCGGGCCGAGAGCCTCATGCAAGAATGGATCAAGGACGCAGCGAGCCTGGAGACCGCCCTCGACGAGCACCGCCTCCAATTCCCCGATCCCGAATCACTGCTTGGGCAAGCATGAGCGAGATTCCGGAGGCAGTCCGGCGCGAGGTAATCAGAGACATCTATCGCAAAGCAGACGAATTGGGTTGGGACGGCCTCAGCGCGGTAGACCGCACTGCTTGGTACAACCGCTGGGTTGATGACGAGAAGTTGGGCGGCGTTCTGACCCGTTACATGCCCCGAGAGCGTGCGCGCATGTGGATCAAGGATGTACCGATGAAGCATTACAACCGGGCACGCAGCGGGATCGGACCGTACGCGGACCTGGTGGGCACACCGCTCCCGAGTGCCTACGACATAGCCCGGATCGCCCTGGGAGAGGACTGGACGGTGCTGGGCGGAACCTTGCAGGAGAAGCCGAACCGGTGCCAAGTGACCGACGGCCAGCGGCAGATGCTGATGATCTGGGGTAACCCACGAAACCTCAAGAGTCTGGTATGGGCCGGCCTCAATGCGCGCGTTGACGGGCTACCGTCCCCTGTCGCGGTCATCAACCTGCTGCAAGGAGAACGTCTCACCGAGAGCGAGCGGCGGCGTTATGAGAAGGTCTGCCAGCTCGCTGGTCTCGATGTGCGGGTGATCACCACACGTGCGACCCGGACGACGTCCGCGAACCGAGAGGCGGCACCAACACTGCGGCTACCAGAAGGCTAAACTCACTCACGATACTTGGAGGTGCGGCCGTGCGCGATCCCGCTGTGACGAGCCGCATCATGGCGGCTGTGCGGAATCGGGACACCAGGCCAGAGGTCGCGCTCAGGAGCGCACTGTGGCGTCGTGGCCTGCGCTACCGTGTCCGCACCACGCTTATAGGCAAGCCTGACATCACGTTCCCCGGGGCGAAGCTAGCTGTGTTCGTGGACGGCGATTTCTGGCACGGCAACGCCTGGCGAATCAGAGGACTACCCAGCTTCGAAGCGCAGTTCGACCGCATGAACAATCCGGACTTCTGGCGCGCTAAACTACGCAAGAACATGACACGGGATGCCGAGGTAAATTCGGCGCTCGCTCAAGCTGGTTGGACTGTCTACCGAGTCTTCGAGTCACGCTTGAAACGAGACCTCGACGAAGTCGTGGAAGAAATCTTCCAGATAGTCCGCGCCGGGATGCAACGGTGACCAACCGTCGAACAGCCGTTATCCGGTCTTACTCAAGTTATGACAAGGAGTCTAGATGCCACGGTCGGTAGAATTGTTCGCTGGCGGTGGCGGCATGGCCATAGGAATGTTCAACGCGGGTTTCGAGCACGAGCAATTGATCGAGAAAGACCCGCGAGCGTGCCACATTTTGCGAACGAATGCGGATCGTTCTCCTGATCTATGGAAGCGAGAACACGTTCGCGAGGCAGACGTCCGTACGTGGCTAAAAGAGGTTCCCAGTCTCGGACTGGAAGGCATCGATCTAGTGGCTGGCGGCCCCCCCTGTCAGCCTTTCTCGATCAGCGGAGCTCACGCGGGCGAGAACGACGAAAGGAACATGTTCCCGGCTTCTGTAGAATCCGTGCGTGTCCTCCGACCCAAATGCTTTGTATTTGAGAATGTACCCGGACTACTACGCCCCTCTTTCAAACCCTATTACGATTACATCGCTGACTGGCTGACCAAGCCCTCTGTCAGGCCAAGAAATCAGGACGAGGATTGGACCACCCACCACGATCGCATCCTCAAGACGAAACGACCTGGTCTTTCCTATAGAGTCCACCAGCAGGTGATCGACGCCGCCGATATTGGCGTACCTCAGGCGCGTAAACGAGTCTTTCTGGTTGGCATTAGAACAGATCTACCCGGTGTGGACCGATGGTCTGCCGTGCAACCAACGCACACTAAGGACCAGTTGCTTCGCGAACAATGGATCACAGGGGCATACTGGCAGCGACACCAGACCAAGAGGCCGGAGATTCCGGAACAGTATCGATCCCGCGTCGAGCTGTTGCGTAGCACAGGCGATTGGGCAGAAAAGGAAGTCGCATGGCGAACAACTAGGGACGCAATATCCGATCTGCCGTCGCCGAAAGATAATGTCGACATCCCCACTGTTCTAAATCATCGAGGTATCCCCGGAGCACGGGTCTACGACCGCCACCGCGGCGGATGGATTGACTGGCCCGCCAAGACACTCAAAGCCGGCGTCCACGGTGTCGCAGGCGGCGAAGCCATGATCCGCTTTCACGACGACTCCGTCCGCTACCTCACGGTGCGAGAGTCCGCCCGAATCCAAACCTTTCCGGATGACTACGAGATCCCCGGCACAAGGACGGCGGCCATGCGCGCGCTCGGCAACGCGGTAGCCGTTGAGGTCGCGGCAGAGATTGGCCGACGCCTCCGGCTGGTGCTTGACGACGAAGCACACAGCGGCAGCGGTGGTTCAGCCCGCACCGTAGCGCAGCATCGGCTAGCGGCTGACGGAGGAGGTCAGCAACTCTGCTGACGCAGGCGCTTGGGCACCAGGATGAGCCGCGCGGCGAGTCTGTGGACTATTCGTGGACTGGACACCCGTTCATCGGTGCTTGCAGCGGCCGCGACCTGCGCACATGTTCGAGCCCGAAGGGCCCTCCGGAGCCGTTCCACTACCACGTCCCCTGCCAGCCAACAGGCTGTCGTTCAGCCACGAGTGAGGGCACGATGTGCCGGGTAGGGTCACAGCCCGGTAGAGGGGGAGGGAACGTTGGACCTCAGTGAGGTTGGAAAGGCCGTAGACGACGGCAACGGCTACGCAGCTATTAGCGTCAAGACGCTTCGTAACGCTGTGGGGGCAGCCCGTGCAAAGAAGAACGTGGTAGCAGAGATCTCTGCTGGCCTACGGGCAGGTGGGTTCGGTCACGTACCGTTCGAGATACCGAAGCGCCAAGATCGGGTGGTCTTGGTGTACCGCCTCGGCCCTGGCACGGGTGCTGCGCTGATGACGTTGGTGGAGGCAGCGCACAGTGATGGTGAGCAAGCGAATGGTGCCGCGTGGCTTCTGAGCACCATGCTGTCGTCGGTCGACAACAAGTAAAGCCACGCGACTTCTGACATCTGCAGCTGACATCAACGAAGCCCGACGACGGCACACAGCGGCACTCCTGATTGTCCGTCGGACCAGCCGATCCAGACACCGTGGGCGGGCGTGGATCGAACTCCCAAAGCGCTGGTCACACAGCAGCACCACCGACGGCAGAGGCCCACGGCATCCGAACTGTTCGGAACCGTGGGCTTCGTCAAGCCCGCTGGTCAGCAGGAGGAGCAATCAGCAGGCCACCTGTCCAGGCGGTGGCCTCGGCTGGTCGCCACGCGGAGCGTGTCCCTCAGGGCTCCGGTCAGGTTCTTCGCCAGGAGCCGCAGGTCGTCCGGGGCCGTGTCGGCGGCGAGCATGTCGATCGCTTGGTCCAGTAGTTCGGTTGCCGTGCCGAGTTGTACTGACTCGATGTTGTCGGCCAGGCGGGACATGTAGCCGCCGCTGTCATCGGTGCTGAGGAAGCACGGCTTGCCGTCGGGCCCCGTCCAAGGGAGGAGCCGCAGCTCGTTCGACGCCGTCATGTTTTCGTCGGCCTCTCGTCGATCATGTAGTGAGTGGTGAATACCGCGGAGGCCAAGGTTCCGGCACCGGCGGAGATCGCCACGCGGCTCGGTATCGCCGAAGGCGAGCTGTGCGTGCGGACCGCGTACGAGTTCCTCGCCGACGGCCGGCCGGTGCAGCTGTCGACGAGTTGGGAGCCGTACGACCTCACCAGCGGCACGCTCGTCGTCCTACCCGAGGGAGGGCCGCACGCCGGGGCGGGGGTCGTGAACCGCATGGCGGAGATCGGCATCACCGTCAGCCATGCCGTGGAGCAGCCGGAGCCCCGGCAGGCGACCGCCGAGGAGTCCTCACTCCTGGGCATCCAGAAGGGCGCGCTCGTCACGCACATCCGGCGGACGTACTACAGCGACCAGGGGCGGCCCGTGGAGACCGCGGACATCGTGGTGCCCGCCGCACTTTGTGAGATCGTCTATGAGATTCCGATCCCCCGATAGCCGTGCGCGCGTGCCCCGCCCGTGCCCGATCGAGCGGGAGATCCGTAAGGCCTCCGGGGCGCCATGAACCCTCCTGGGAGCGTTACCGGCATAGCCCATAACCAGCAGGCGCGTCACCCGTGTAGGTACGCGTCCTTCCCTCAGCGCGGAGGATGACCAAGTGGTCGCTGGAGGCGCGTGACTTGTGGCAAGCTCATCTCCCTGGGGGAGAGGAACGACTGATGATCCATTACCAATGCGGGTCGTGCTCGTATAAGAGCGACCATCTCGGCGAGGCTCAACACCACTCGCACCAGACGGGCCACGTCTGCATCGGCAAGGACGGTGCCGAGCCAGCCGGAGGTAAGTTCGGCAAAGCCAGGGCCGTGTTTAAGACCGGCGCCAGCGTTCTGGCCGCCACCGCCATCGGGGCCATCGCCTGGAAGTACAAAGGGCTTCAGGAAGAGCACGAGGAGCTCCAGACGAAGCACGAGGGACTCGTGTCCATGGCTGCCGGACTGGTCGTGCAGTTGGCGGAGTCGACGGCGGAGAACGAGAGCCTGAAGTCGGAGAACGACTACCTGAAGTCGGCCACCGGCGCCTCGAAGACGCTCAAGAGCTACGACTGCTGAGTGAGGGCGTACTGCGGGTAATGCCGCTGGTGGACGGGTGCCCCGGCGCTCGATTCCGTTAGAAGGTCCAGCAGGTGCCAGCGGCCCAGCCCGGATCGTGCCCGACCGAGATACATAGTCGCCGATCGACTCGGTCTCAGGAATGCCGGACATAACGCTGAGCGAGATCTTCATGTCCGACTACGGCCCGCCGCTTAAAGCAGCCAAGGAGCGACTCCGCGCAGACCTCTACGGCGATACCGACAGCTCGACGCCACCAGGCGAGGACACAACCGCCGCACCACAAGCGCACCAGATCGAGCAGGGAACAGCGGGGAACCACGGTGAAAACCATCGACGCCGACGAGACTGCAGCCCAGCGTCCGCCCAGGTAAACCCCCGAGTCAGCCCTAAATGACCGCAGCTTCCCAAGCTGAGAGCGCGAGTTCGATTCTCGTCACCCGCTCCACGCAAAACCCCCAGGTCAGTGACCCGGGGGTTCTTTGTTGTCCGGACTGGTGAGCGGGTGCCGCACCGCAACCGCACCGTCAGCCCGCCGACGGCTCCCCCCCTGTGGTGCGCACGGTCGTCGGTGTGGTGCTTCGCAGGCCCGGCGCGCGCGAGGTCGTCCAGCCCGGCGGCGATCTCCCGTTGCCGCTCCTCGTCGGAGTGCTGGTGGATCGGCGCCGCCTTCTCGGAGGACTGGCCAGCGCGCACCGTCGTGTCCCGGAGGGTGGTGCCCGAGCGGGTCGACAGGGTGTGCCCGGTGTGGCGGAGGTCGTGGAAGCGGAAGCCGTCCGGGAGACCGGCGGCCGCACGAGCCCGGTGCCACTTCCGCCGGAACGGGGTGCGAGCGGGTTCGAGGGTGGTGGCGAACCGGCTCGTGTTCCTCGGTGTCCGCGTGGGGTCGGGGTGTGGCGTCCCACTGCTGCCCGGCCGGCGTGGTGCTCCGGCGGGCCGTCGGGGCGGCGTGGCCGGCCTGCCACCGTGCGGTCGGGCAGGCGGCCGCGGCCGGAAGGCGGACTCCGGTCCCGGGCGGGGGCCGTCCGGTGGTCAGCCGGAGGGCTCCTGCGGGGTCGGTGCTTCCGGTTGCGCCCGTGGCTGGGGTTCGACGGGGCACGTGTGGTCCGAATCCGTCCTCGTCCATCCGTGCCCGAGCACGTGGAGGCTGAGGGACGTGGCGGAACCGGGCGCGGTGCCGCCGTCGGCTTCCGCGTGGTTCACCGTGCACGTCAGCTGGAGCATGGCCCGATGGCTCAGCGGAGCCGTCTTACCGAGGAGTTGGACGAAGAGGATGCCGTCGGCGACCACCACCCGTGGCGCGTCCGTCAGGCGGGGCAGCTCCGTGACGGCCGTCGCGGTCTCGTTCGCGGCCGGCCCCTCGAACAGCAGGTGTACGACGGCCTCGAGGTCCCCGGCGTCGTCGATCCGGCGGGGATAGGGCGTCAGGTCCCCGTCGCGCAGGAAGAAGAGGGAGACGGTGGTACGCGGCGGGGGTGGTGCCGCGCTGGGGGAGTACATGCCGCTCGCCGGCGCACCGGCCTCGATGACACCGGACGGGGGGACTCCGCACGCCGTGAGCGCGACCGCGGCCACGGCCGTGAGCCCGGACAGCAGCACTGCCGTCCGCGAGCCCTTCACCGGGTGCTCCCGCCGTCGGCACCGGTGTCGATGTCGATGTCGGCCTCGGTGTCGTCGCGGTGCAGCGGGAGTTCGACCGTGAACACCGCACCGCCCCGGGGCAGGTTCGCCGCCCGGATGCGCCCCCCGTGCAGACGCACGTTCTCCGCCGTGATGGCCAGACCCAGCCCGTTGCTCTCGCTCCTGGCCCGTGAGGTGCTCGCCTTGTAGAACCGCTCGAAGATGTGCGGCATGACCTCCTCGGCGATCCCCGGTCCGTTGTCGGTCACCTCGATGACGGCCCACGCCGTGCCCGCCCCGTCCACCCGTACCTCCATGGTCAGCCGCACGGGCGGCTCTCCGTGCCGCAGCGCGTTGCCGATCAGATTGGCCGTCACCACGTCGAGTCTGCGCGGATCGACGCGCGCGCGGAGCTCACCCGGTCCGGGCAGCCGGGTCTCCACCTGCTCCTGCCGCCACCGGGAGGCGACGGTGCGCCGTACGCACTCGGCCAGGTCGATCTCGTCCCGGTGGAGTTCGGCCGCCCCCGCGTCGAAACGGGAGATCTCCATCAGGTCGTTCACCAGTGCGCTCAGCCGGTTCGTTCCCTCGCTGATGAGCCGCAGCGCCTCACCGGTCTCCCCTTCCTCCTCCAGGTCCAGCACGTCGGTGACCGCCGACATCGCCGCCAGCGGCGTGCGCAGCTCGTGGGAGACGTCCGCCACGAAGCGGCGCCCCTGGGCCTCCAGGCGGCGCAGCTCCCTTACGGTTCGCTCCAGTTCGGCCGCCGTCTCGTTGAAGGACTGGGAGAGGTCGGCCAGTTCGTCGGAGCCGGTGACGTCCAGCCGGACGTCGAGGTGTCCCGCGGCCATCCGGCGCGTCGCCCGGCGCAGCGCCCGTACGGGACGCAGTACGCCGCTCGCGGCGAGCAGCGCCAGGACGACGGCGAGGCACAGGGCCACCAGGGTGGCCCGCTCGATGCCGTGGACCATGGCCTCGACGTACCCCTCTTCGGCGGTCTGCGGGACCTCCAGGTACATCACGAACCCGGAGAGCCTGGTCTCCAGACCCTCGCCCGGGGTGTACGTGACGGGCATGCCGACGACGAGACGAGGGCGCCCGTCGACGTTCATCCGCTGGAACACCGCGGCACGTCGGTCCCGGACGGACCGGAGCATTTCGGGGCTCGGCTCGACGAAACCGGCGCTCGGCGCATAGGCGCGGCGGTCGCCGTACGTGGCCATGACCCGCCAGCCCGACGAACGGTTCCCGCGCAGCACCTGGTCCACCGCGAACTGGAGGTCCGACTGGCCCGGGGCAAGGGGGACGGAGAGCGCAGTGGCGTCGACGCTCGCACGGAACCGGTTGATGACGGAGTCCTGGCTCTGCTGGAGCACCCCCGTGCGCGCCTCGCGGAAGGCGAGGGCCCCGGTGCCCAGGGAGCTGGCCATGGCCACCAGGACGAAGGACGCCAGCAGGCGGGGGCGCAGGCCGCGCAGGGGGAGCGGGATGCGCGCCAGTACCGCCCGGAGGGACCACCGGGGGCCGGCACCCGGTACGGCGGCGGACGTCCGGTCGCTCATGAGGTGCCGAAGCGGTAACCGAATCCGCGTACGGTCTGCACGTAACGGGGGTCCCTGCCCTCGCCGAGCTTGCTGCGCAGTCGCTTCACACAGGCGTCCACGAGCCGTATGTCGCCGTGGTAGCTGTGTTCCCAGACCGCTTCCAGCAGCTGCTGGCGGCTGAACACCTGGCCGGGCGAGGCCGACAGGGTCAGCAGCAGCCGCAGTTCGGAGGGGGCGAGGGTGACGGGTTCGCCGCGGTGCGTCACCACGAGCCCGGCACGGTCGACGACCAGCTCGCCGTGCGTCTCCACCCGGGGACGGGTGCCGTCCGGCAGCGACGCGTCCTGCCTGCGCAGTACGGCCCGTATCCGTGCGTCGAGCACCCGGGCCTGCACGGGCTTCACGACGTAGTCGTCCGCACCGGTCTCCAGGCCCACGACCACGTCGACGTCGTCCCCCCGGGCCGTCACCATGATGATCGGCACCTGGTCGCGGTCCCTGATCCGGCGGCACACGTCCAGGCCGGACATGCCGGGCAGCATGAGATCGAGTACGACGACGTCCGGCCGGAAGGGGAGGAGCTGTTCCAGCCCCTCCTCCCCCGTTTCCACGGCGAGGACCTCATGCCCCTGGTGCCGCAGACCCAGTTGGACGGCCCTGCGGACATCTAAGTCGTCTTCGACGATCAGGACCCGTGGCATTTCGGCAGTGTAGGCAGACCGGACGAGGCGACCGTCCCGAGGAAGGTCCCTCTCCGACCGCCGTTACACAACGATCACATGGGCCGGGGAACGCGAGGCGTCGTTACCTTTCCGTGACATTGCCGGCTCATCGCGATCATCTGGGATCACCAGATTGAGCTGCCATGCATTCGGTACGACAGCGGCAGTCCGCACCCCCCACCGGCAGCACCGCGGCCGGTCACCGCGCCGGCCGCGGTGCTGCCGGT
>NZ_LIRG01000459.1 GCF_001419695.1 Streptomyces prasinopilosus | reverse complement strand
CGACGTCGTCGTCGTAGCCGATCTCCTGGACCACCTGCCCGGGCTGGAACCCCAGCCTGGCGGCAGGGTTCGTCCGCTCCTCCGCGTGGTCCGCGGTCGCGCTCACGGGTTGCCTCCTGATCATGGTTTGGGAATATCTCAGCCACGCGCGGGCGCGCGGCGTTGGCCGTAGTCCACACGGGCGGGGCGGATCGCGCAAGTACCCGGCCGCCCGGACCGCCTAAACGGTGACGATCCTGGCCGGGCCACCGCAACTCCAGGCACATCATCCTGGTCCACAGTGACTCACACCACACCCTTGTGCCCCGAATGGGCGTTTGGGAACTGTATACGGGTACGAGACTCGCATGAATCCGAGATTCGCTCCGTACGCCACCGTACCGGTGCCGGGTCCGGGTTACCTATCGGTAGAGATGACGTGCGCGGCCCCGGGGTGGACCATGGGGAACGCGCAGACCCGGCTACAGCAGTGAAGCAGCGGCCTCCTCACGGCCCTTCGACAGGTAAGGAACAGCGTGGCTTCCGCATCCGATCGCAACCCGATCATCATTGGCGGCCTTCCGAGTCAGGNNCGGCCGGGAGCGGGCCCGCTACCTGATGCTGCGCTTGATCGAGCGGGCCCGCGAGCGGCGCGTGGCCGTGCCCGAGATGCGCAGCACGGACTACGTGAACACGATCCCCACCCGCGCGGAGCCGTTCTTCCCGGGCAACGAGGAGATCGAGCGCAAGATCCTCAACGCGACCCGCTGGAACGCGGCGGTGATGGTCTCGCGCGCGCAGCGGCCCGGGATCGGCGTCGGCGGCCACATCGCCACCTTCGCCTCCTCGGCGTCGCTCTACGACGTGGGCTTCAACCACTTCTTCCGCGGCAAGGACGAGGGCGACGGCGGTGACCAGGTCTTCTTCCAGGGGCACGCCTCGCCGGGCATCTACGCGCGGGCGTACCTGCTGGACCGGCTGAGCGAGCGGCAGCTGGACGGCTTCCGGCAGGAGAAGTCGAAGGCGCCCGAAGCGCTGTCGTCGTACCCGCACCCGCGGTCGATGCCGGACTTCTGGGAGTTCCCGACCGTGTCGATGGGCCTGGGCCCGATCAGCGCGATCTACCAGGCCCGGATGAACCGCTACATGGAGGCGCGCGGCATCGCCGACACCTCGCGGTCGCACGTGTGGGCGTTCCTCGGCGACGGCGAGATGGACGAGCCGGAGTCGCTGGGCCAGCTGACCCTCGCGGCCCGCGAGAACCTGGACAACCTGACCTTCGTCGTCAACTGCAACCTGCAGCGCCTGGACGGGCCGGTGCGCGGCAACGGCAAGATCATCCAGGAGCTGGAGTCGGTCTTCCGGGGCGCCGGCTGGAACGTGATCAAGCTGGTTTGGGACCGCTCCTGGGACCCGCTGCTCGCCCAGGACCGGGACGGCGTCCTGGTCAACCGGATGAACACCACGCCGGACGGCCAGTACCAGACGTACGCCACCGAGTCCGGTGCGTACATCCGCGACCACTTCTTCGGCGACGACCACCGGCTGCGCGCCATGGTCGAGAACATGACCGACGACCAGGTGCTGCACCTCGGGCGCGGCGGCCACGACCACCGGAAGATCTTCGCGGCGTACCAGGCGGCGAAGGACCACAAGGGCCAGCCGACGGTGATCCTCGCCAAGACGGTCAAGGGCTGGACGCTCGGCCCGAACTTCGAGGGCCGCAACGCCACGCACCAGATGAAGAAGCTGACGGTCGACGACCTCAAGGGCTTCCGCGACCGGCTGCACCTGCCGATCTCCGACAAGGAGCTGGAGTCCGGCCTGCCGCCGTACTACCACCCGGGCCGGGACTCGGAGGAGATCCAGTACATGCACGACCGCCGCAAGGCGCTCGGCGGGTACGTGCCGACGCGCGTGGTGCGCTCGAAGCCCCTCGTGCTGCCCGAGGACAAGACGTACGCGAACGTGAAGAAGGGCTCGGGCCAGCAGTCCATCGCGACGACCATGGCCTTCGTCCGCCTCCTCAAGGATCTCTTGCGGGACAAGGAGATCGGCAAGCGGTTCGTCCTGATCGCGCCGGACGAGTACCGCACGTTCGGCATGGACTCCTTCTTCCCGAGCGCGAAGATCTACAACCCGCTGGGGCAGCAGTACGAGTCCGTGGACCGCGAGCTGCTGCTCGCCTACAAGGAGGCGCCGAACGGGCAGCTGCTGCACGACGGCATCTCCGAGGCCGGCTGCACGGCCTCGCTGATCGCGGCCGGCTCGGCGTACGCCACGCACGGCGAGCCGCTGATCCCGGTGTACGTCTTCTACTCGATGTTCGGTTTCCAGCGCACCGGCGACCAGTTCTGGCAGATGGGCGACCAGCTGGCGCGCGGTTTCGTCCTCGGCGCGACCGCGGGGCGCACGACGCTGACCGGTGAGGGCCTGCAGCACGCGGACGGCCATTCGCAGCTGCTGGCGTCCACGAACCCGGCGTGCGTGGCCTACGACCCGGCCTTCGGGTTCGAGATCGCGCACATCGTGCAGGACGGCCTGCGCCGGATGTACGGCGGCGACGAGGAGCACCCGAACGGCGAGGACGTCTTCTACTACCTGACCGTCTACAACGAGCCCGTCCAGCACCCCGCCGAGCCGGAGGACGTGGACGTGGACGGCATCCTCAAGGGCCTGTACCGCTTCCGCGAGGGCACGACGGGCTCGATGCCGGCCCAGATCCTCGCGTCCGGCGTCGCGGTGCCCTGGGCCCTGGAGGCCCAGCGGATCCTCGCCGAGGAGTGGGACGTCCGGGCCGACGTCTGGTCGGCGACCTCCTGGAACGAGCTGCGGCGCGAGGCCGTGGAGTGCGAGCGGCACAACCTGCTGGGCCCGGAGGAGGAGCAGCGGGTGCCGTACGTCACCCGGAAGCTGGCGTCGGCCGAGGGGCCGGTCCTGGCGGTGTCGGACTGGATGCGGTCGGTTCCGGACCAGATCGCGCGCTGGGTGCCGGGGACGTACCAGTCGCTGGGAGCGGACGGCTTCGGCTTCGCCGACACGCGCGGGGCGGCCCGGCGGTTCTTCCACATCGACGCGCAGTCGATCGTGGTGGGGGTGCTGACGGAGCTGGCCCGCGAGGGGCACCTCGACCGGTCCGTGCTGAAGCAGGCCATCGACCGCTACCGGCTGCTCGACGTGACCGCGGCCGACCCGGGGCCGGCGGGCGGCGACGCCTGACGCGGGCGCGTTCGCGCGGCGCGTGAGGAAGGGCCTCCGGCGTTCGCCGGAGGCCCTTCTCCCGTTGCGTTCCGGAGCCTTCCGTCCGGTTCCCGTGCCGCCCGGGGCGTCCGGGCCGTCCGGGTGGTCAGAACACTCCGTAGCCCGGGCCGGTGGCCGAGGCGAGCCAGATGATCGCCAGCAGCGTGTCGATGGCGCCCAGCACCACGGCGATCAGCGCCGGGAGCGAGCGGGTCCCGCCCCAGCTGCGGCCCATGGCGAGCCAGCCGCAGACGATCGCCGCCGGGCCGAGGACGATCCCCAGCACGAAGAATCCGGCGACCGCGCAGATGACTCCGATGATTCCGAGCGTCGCGCGATCCGGCCCGCTCCCTGACCACGTCCGGCCACGTGAGCGGGGGTGCCTGCGCGTGCCCTCTCCAAAGCTCGCCATCATCAACTCCCTGAACCCCGGGGTCGGTTGGAGTTTCAGTGGGGTTCGACACACGGGTACCCCCACTCGGGGCGTGAATGCCCCCGGAGCGAGGGCGGACGAGCCGCCGCCCGCGCGCCGCCCCCCTCCGGCAGCGCGCGGGCGGCCGCGTCCTCCGAACTCCGCCCAGGCCCTGCGGAGGACATGACCCACTGTCACCTGCGGTCCCCTCCGAACGGGAGGGGTCACCGCGCCGGTTCACCCTGACGAGCGAATCCGGCCACCGGTTTCCGGCCCGCGGCCGGTCCGGGTCCGGGTGCGGCCGGGTCCGTCAGATGTGGCCGACGCCCGCGCCGGCCTCCGCGTTCTCACCGCGCTTGGTGAGGAGGGCGACGCCCACCGCCACGACGGCGACCCCGGTGGCCACCAGGGAAGCCGCGCTCATGCCGGAGAGGAAGGTGTCGTGGGCCACCTCGGTGACCGTGGCGGCCACCTCCGGGGGCATCTGCCCGCTCACCGGGGGCACCCCGACCTGGACGGCCTCGGCGGCCCGCGCGGCCTGTTCCGGGGTGAGCGGCGGGAGTCCCGCGCCCGCCCAGTTGGCCGCGAGGTCGTTGTCGACCTTGGAGGCCATCACCGCGCCCAGCACGGCCGTGCCGAGGCTGCCGCCGACCTGCATGGCGGACTGCTGGAGACCGCCGGCGACACCGGACAGCTCCAGCGGGGCGTTGCCCACGATCACCTCGGTGGCACCGACCATGACGGGGGCCAGGCCGAGGCCCAGCAGGGCGAACCAGAGCGACATCACGGCGCTTCCGGTGTCCTTCTCCAGCGTGGAGATGCCGAACATGGCGAGCGCGGTGAAGGCCATGCCGCCGGCCAGCGGGATGCGCGGACCGACCTTGGTGATCACCACGCCGGCCAGCGGGGAGCCGACGATCATCATGCCGGTGAGCGGCAGCAGGTGCAGACCGGCGTCGACCGGGCTCAGCCCGTGCACGTTCTGCAGGTAGAAGGTGACGAAGAACAGGCCGCCCATGAAGGAGATGGCCATGAGGACCATCAGCACCACGCCCGCGGACAGCGGGACGGAGCGGAACATCTCCAGCGGCAGCAGCGGCTCCCGGACCCGCTTCTCCCAGAACGCGAAGACCGCGAAGAGCAGCACCGAGGCGGCGATGAACCCCCAGGTCCTCAGGTCGCCCCAGCCCCACTCGGGGGCCTTGATCAGCGCCCAGACGAGGCAGAACATCGCGCCGGACAGCAGGGCGATGCCGGGCACGTCGAAGGAGTGCGGGCGGTTCTCCGCACGGTGGTCGAGCAGGATCCACACGCCGAGGGCGAGCGCGAGGACGCCGACCGGGACGTTGATCCAGAAGACCGACTGCCAGCTGACGTGCTCGACGAGGACGCCGCCGAGGATCGGGCCGCCGGCGGTGGAGGCGCCGATGACCATGCCCCAGATGCCTATGGCCATGTTGAGCTTCTCGGCCGGGAAGGTCGCGCGCAGCAGGCCCAGCGCGGCCGGCATCAGCAGCGCGCCGAACAGGCCCTGCAGGACGCGGAAGACGATGACCGACGCGATGCCGTCGGACAGGCCGATCGCGCCCGAGGCGGCGGCGAAGCCGACGACGCCGATGAGGAAGGTCTGCCGGTGGCCGAACCGGTCACCGAGCTTGCCCGCGGTGATCAGGGAGACCGCGAGGGCGAGGAAGTACGCGTTGGTGATCCACTGGACCTCGGCGAAGGTGGCGCCCAGGTCCCTGGCGATGGCGGGGTTGGCGATGGCGACGATGGTGCCGTCGAGGGCCACCATCATGACGCCGACGGCGACGGTGAAGAGCGTGAGCCAGGGATGGCCGCGCAGCCCTCTGCCGCGTGCCGCGTCCGACGGGGCGCCCGGAGGTGTCGCGTCCCCGGGTCCCGTCTTGTCGATGGTGGTTTGACCAGTCATGTTCTCGAGGCTAGTGACAGCGACTGACAGTTGACAAACCAATTCACCGATCGGTAACTCGGCGGACCTGCCCCTATAGCCTGAGCAGGGAGAACAGTGCCGGAAACGCTCCGGGGGGACCACGGGAACCGCCGCGGTCCCCCCGGGATCACGGGGAACCACGGGAAACCACGGGGGGAATCGGTCCGGAGAACCACGGGAGGAACGATGGAGACGGTCGGGACCGTCGCCGGCGCGGCGCCGGCAACGGGGCTGCGGGAACGCAGGAAGCGGCTCACCCGCGACGCGCTGCTCCGGTCCTCCCTGGAACTGTTCGCGGCGCGCGGCTACGAGGGGACGACGGTCGACGACATCGTGGCGGCCGTCCACGTCTCGCAGCGCACCTTCTTCCGCTACTTCGCCGGCAAGGAGGAGGTCGCGTTCCACGTCCCGCGCCTCGCGGAGTCCCTCCTCGTCGACGCCGTACGGGGGCGCCCTCCCGGCGAGCCGCCGCTGGACGCGCTGCGCGGGGCCCTGCGGGAGAGCTGGGACGACATCGCCGAGGCCGTCGAGCAGGTCGTGCCGCTGGAACTGCACCTGCGGGTGTACCGGGTGATCGAGTCGACGCCCGCGCTGCTCGCCGCGCACCTGCGGCGCTCGAGCGAACTGGAGGAGCGGCTGGCCCGCGTGATCGCCGAGCGCGAGGGCGTCGATCCGGACACCGACCCCCGGCCGCGCATCCTGGTGGCCGCGGTCTGCGGCGTGATCCGGGTGGCGGAACGGTCCTGGTCCGCCGGGGACTCCGGGCTCGCCGCCCTGCGCGAGCTGACGACGGCCCACCTGGACCGGCTGGGCCCCGCCCTGGCGGAGCCCTGGAGCGACGACCGGCACACCTCCCGGTGACACCTGCTCACCATCGGCGCAGCCAAACGTGATACCCGTCACTCCGCCGACGTGAGACCCTCTTGTTCTCCTAGTGTGTCCTGTCAGTGACTTCCTTCGACACCACTCCGCAACTGAACGTGTGGCGCGCCCTGCTCGCCCTGGCCGTCGTCTTCGTGATGCTGGCGACCACCGGCTGGACGGCACTGCGCCGGCACCGGGACGCGGCACCGCTCACGGCCTCGCTCTCCGCCTGGGAGAAGGGACGCATAGGAGGTCACCGGCTGCCCGACCCCGACTCCGCGCCCGCCGAACTGGCCCGGTTCTTCGCCTCCCTCACCAAGGCCCAGCGGGTCGACCTCGCCCGGCGCTTCCCGCTCGCGGTCGGCAACATGAACGGCGCCCCGGCCACGTTGCGCTACCGCGCCAACCGCATCGCGCTGGGGCAGGCCCGCGAGGTCGAGCGGGAACGGATGCGCGACAAACGGCTGACGCCCGCCGGGCAGCACCAGGCGGGCCGCCGGATGAACCGCTTCACGTCCCTGAGGGGGCCGGGCCGCCAGATCCTCGCCTTCGACCCGTCGGGCTCCGGCCGGGCCGCCGAGGTGTTCGGCGACCTGCGCGGGGCCGAGCGGATCTCGGTCGTCGTCCCCGGCGTCGACACCGACCTGCTCACCTTCCAGCGCACCCACCGCCGTCACGCGGCGCCCGTCGGCATGGCCCGGTCGCTCCACGCGGCCGAGCACGCGGCGGCCCCCTCGGTCCGCACCGCCGTGATCGCCTGGGCCGACTACACCGCGCCCAGCGGGCTCGGCATGGAGTCGGCGACGGCGGCGCGCGCCGAGGACGGCTCCGCGCGCCTCGGCGCGCTGCTGCGCGCCCTGCCCGGCGCGGCCCGCGTCTCCCTGTTCTGCCACAGCTACGGCTCCGTGGTGTGCGGGCTCGCCGCGCCCGCGCTGCCCGGCCGGGTGACCGACATAGCGGTGGCCGGCAGTCCCGGCATGCGGGCCGGGTCGGTCACCGACCTGCGCACCCACGCGCGGGTGTGGGCGATGCGGGACGCCGACGACTGGATCCAGGACGTGCCCTACCTGGAACTCGGCGGACTCGGGCACGGGGCCGACCCGGTGTCCCCGGCCTTCGGGGCCCGGGTGCTGTCGGCGCGTGAGGCCCGGGGGCACAGCGGGTACTTCGTGCCGGGCACCGACAGTCTGCGCAACCTCGCCGAGATCGGTGTTGGCGCGTACCGCGCGGTGGACTGCGCACACGGCGACGGCGTATGCCGGGCGGATTTGTCCGGTGCCGCCGCATCGGGACGCGCGTAGAGGACGGAGCAACCGCGGTATGCACGGGGAGGGGACGAAAAAGCTCGTGCCGCATACGATGAGCCGCATGGGTGACGTACTGGCCGGATTTCACGCTGCCTGGGAGTTCGATTCCGACTCCGTGCTCATCCGGTACGAAAGGGGGATCCGAACACCCAGGTTGTTCCAGGCGCTCGGGGAACGCCGCATCCCCCTGGAGGCCGTCGCCGGAGTGACGCTGACCCCCGGCAGGCGCGGCACCGTCGTGCTGCGCCTCGAACCGCGGCCCGGCGCCGACCCACTGATGGAGGCGGCGGCCGGGCAGTTGACGGACGGCTGCGACCCCTACCGGCTGGTGCTGCCCGCCGAACGCGAGACGCTCGCCGAGTACTACGCCGACGAACTCCTCGCCCTGCTCACCGAGTCGGGTCCCGCCGAGCGCCATCTGGTGTCCGTCCCGGACGCCCCGCTGCACTTCAAGGCGTACGACGGCAGGGCCTCCTTCGACGGGAAGACGGTCTCCTTCCGCTGGTCGTGGACGGGCGCCTCGTCCGCGAAGTGGAAGGCCGGCGACCAGCGCTTCCCCGTCGGGGAGCTGTGCGGTGTGGAGTGGCGTTCCCCGGAGGTCTTCGAAGGGCACCTGCGGCTGCTGCGCCACGACGAGCCCGCCCGGTCCCCGCAGGCCGACCAGGACCCGGCGGCCGTGGTGTTCGGGCTGGGCTACGGCCCGGTGCACGAGTCGCTGCCGTTCGCCGCGGCCGTGCTGGCGGCGGCGCGGACGACCGCGCCGGTGCCCGCGGTGGCCGTGGCCGCCGTGCGCCGCGACCCCGCGGACATCGCCGACCGCATACGCCACCTCGGGGAACTGCACCGGGCGGGCCTGGTGACGGACGAGGAGTTCTCCGTGAAGAAGGCGGAGTTGCTGGCGGAGCTGTAGGACCCCGCCGGACGCGGTCGCGGGGCTCCGCCGGCCGCGGTGGCGGTCGCCGCGCCCCGTCGGCCGTACGGGGGCGGCGGTCCGTCGTGCCCCGCCGGCCGGCCGCAGGGGTGCCGTCCTACTCCCGTCCGGCGGACGTGAAGGCCATGTCCGCGTAGCGGGTGCCCGCCACCTCGGCGGCGATCGGTTCCAGTCGGGCCAGTTCCGCGTCCGTGAGGGTGATCCGGGTCGCCGCCGTGTTCTCCTCCACCCGGACCGGCCTGCGGGTGCCCGGGATCGGGACGACCGGCAGGCCGTGCACGGCCGCCCGCTGCTGGACCCAGGCCAGGGCGATCTGGCCGGGCGTGGCGCCGTGCGCGTCGGCGACGGCGCGGACCGGGGCGAGCAGGGCCGCGTTGGCCGCCGCGTTCTCGCCGGTGAACCGGGGCATCAGACGGCGGAAGTCGTCCGGGGTGAGGTCCTGGCCGGCGTCGGTGAAGGAACCGGTCAGGAACCCCCGCCCGAGCGGCGAGTACGGCACCAGGGTCACGCCCAGGTCCCGGGCGGCCGGTACCACGTTCGCCTCGATGTCGCGGCTGAACAACGACCACTCCGACTGCACCGCGGCGATCGGGTGCACGGCGTGCGCGTCCCGCAGTTCACCGGCGGTGACCTCGCTCAGCCCGAGCTGCTTCACCTTGCCCTCGCGCACCAGCCCGGCCATGACGCCGACGGTCTCCTCGATCGGCACGTTCACGTCGCGCCGGTGCATGTAGTAGAGGTCGATGACGTCGACGCCGAGGCGTTCGAGGCTCGCCTCGACGCACTGCCGGATGTACGGGGCGTCGTTGCGGACGATCCGCCGGGTGGGCTCGTCGGGCGGGATGGACAGCGCGAACTTGGTCGCGATCACGACCTCGTCCCGGTGCGCCCTGAAGAACGGCGCCAGGAACCGCTCGTTCTCCCCCGCCCCGTACGAGTCCGCCGTGTCGTAGAGCGTGACGCCCAGTTCCAGGGCGCGTTCCAGGGTCGCCCGGGAGGTGTCCGCGTCCGCGGGGCCGTAGGCGAAGCTCATGCCCATGCAGCCCAGGCCCTGCACGCCCACCTCGGGGCCGCCCGCGCCCAGGGGGGCCGTCGTGATCCTGCCGTCGGTGCCGCCGTCGCTGCCGCTGGTGCCGTTGGTGCCGTTGGTGCCGTTGGTCATCGGGACCTCTCCGACGCCAGGGCGCGCCCGGCGTCCGCGTAGAAGCTGATCTTCCGGTCGAGCACGGCGAGGGTGCCCTGGAGTTCCGCGATCCGGGCCACCACGTCCTCGCGGGTCGCCTTGAGGAGGTCGAAGCGGTCGGCGTAGGTGTGGTCGCCCTCCCGCACCATCTCCGCGTACCGGACCATGTCCGCGACCGGCATCCCGGTCAGGCGGAGCTTGCCGACGAGGGCGAGCCAGTCGAGGTCGCGGTTGCTGTAGCGGCGCTGGCCGGTGTGCGACCGGTCGATGTGCGGCATCAGCCCGATGCGCTCGTACCAGCGCAGGGTGTGGGCGCTCAGCCCGGTGAGGGCGGCCACCTCGCTGATCGTGTACCGGTCCGCGCCGTCCGGCCGCCGGTCGCCCTGCGGCGGTCCGGCGCAGGTGCCGGTCCCGGCACCCGTGCCCTCACCCGTGGTCTCCGTCACCGTCATGCCCTCCACGCTAGATCCCTGAAGTGCACTCCAGGCAAGCACGACCGGCGGGAAAACGACGGGAGGACGGGCTCCCCGGCCGAATAGCATGCCGGCCATGACTCGTGTGCGTGTACGCCGTGCGGTGCCCGGGGACGCGGAGGAGGTACTGCGCCTGCGCCAGGTGATGATCGACTCGATGGCCCGTTCCTCCCCCGCCACGGACTGGCACGCCGACGCCCTGCCGGTGCTGCGCGCGAAGCTCGCCGATCCGGACGGCCCGTTCGCGGCGTTCGTCGTGGACCGGCCGGGACGCCCGGAACGGGGCGGGCCGTCGGCGCGGGGCGGGCTGTCGGCACTGGTGGCCGGCACGATCGAGTACCGCATCGGCGGCGTGCACGACCCGCGCGGCACCGACGGCTACGTCTTCAGCGTCGCCACCGACCCGGACGCCCGCCGCCGGGGCCACGCGCGCGCCTGCATGGAGGTCCTGCTGGAGTGGTTCCGGGAACGCGGCGCCCACCGCATCCGCCTCACCGCGACCTCGCAGGCCGAGCCGCTCTACGCCTCCCTGGGCTTCACCCGGAGACCGGACCCGTTGCTCGAGCTGCGACTGTGAGCGCCTACCCTCGAAGGCATGTCGCTCAAGAGCCTCGCGCTGATCGAGAACTGGCCGGTTCCCACCGCGGCGGCGGGCGTCGTCCGGGCGGACGGCACCGTCCTGGGCACCCACGGCCCCACCGGCCACCGCTTCCCGCTCGCCTCGGTCACCAAGCCGCTCGCGGCGTACGCGGTGCTCGTGGCGTACGAGGAGGGCGCGATCGAGCTGGACGAGCCGGCCGGCCCCGAGGGTTCGACGGTCCGCCACCTCCTCGCCCACACCTCCGGTCTCGCGTTCGACGAGCACCGGACGACCTCCGCCCCCGGTGAGCGCCGCCTGTACTCCAACGCGGGGTTCGAGCAGCTCGGGGACCACATCGCGAAGGCGACGGACATCCCGTTCGCCGAGTACCTGCGGCAGGCGGTGCTGGAGCCGCTGGGGATGACGTCGACCTCCCTGGAGGGCACCGCCTCCCCGGCGAAGGACGCCACGTCCACGGTGGACGACCTGCTGCGCTTCGCCGCCGAGGTGCAGGCCCCGCGCCTGCTGGACCCGCGCACGGTCGCCGAGGCGATGACGGTCCAGTACCGGGGCACCAAGGGCGTCCTGCCGGGCTACGGCCACCAGAGCCCCAACGACTGGGGCCTCGGCTTCGAGATCCGCGACGCCAAGTCCCCGCACTGGACGGGCGGCTCCTCCTCGCCCCGCACCTTCGGCCACTTCGGCCAGTCGGGCACGTTCCTGTGGATCGACCCGGCGGCG
>NZ_LIRG01000458.1 GCF_001419695.1 Streptomyces prasinopilosus | reverse complement strand
TGGCGTCCCTGAGCCGGGGGGATCCCCCGGCTCAGGGACGCCAGGACTCCAGTACGGCCTCGTAGAGCTCCTTGTCGGTGAGCTCCAGGGGGGACTCGCCGGCGAGGAAGTGGGCCGTGTTCGGCGTCTTCAGCTTGCGGAGGTAGTCGAACGCCTTGTTCTCCGGGTCCCCGAAGGCGACGAACGAGAAGAAGACGGAGGGGTGGGTCTTCGCGGCCTCCGTGAGCGCCTGCGTCGCGGGGGTCTTCGTGTCGGGGGCACCGTCCGTCTGGAAGACCACCAGGGCGGGCGTGCCGGATGCCGCCTTGTCGTGCAGGGCGAGGACCTCGGCCACGGCCGCGTGGTAGCTGGTCCGGCCCATCCGGCCGAGCGACTCGTGCAGGGTGTCGATCTTGTTCTCGTGGTCGGCGAAGGTCAGCTCGCCGGTCCCGTCGACCTCGGTCGAGAAGAAGACGACCTTGACCGTGACGGACTCGGGGTCCGTGTCGAGGTGCGCCGCGAGAGCGAGGGTCTGCTCGGCGAGGGCCTGCGCGGAACCGTCCTTGTAGTACGGGCGCATCGACGCGGAGCGGTCCAGGACGAGGTAGACCTTGGCCCGGGCGTCGGCGAGACCGCGCTCGGCGAGGGCCCGGCCCGCGGCCTCGTAGGCGGTGCGGAGGGCCTCCGGCGTCTGGAGGGGGGCGGTCTCGGCCTTGGCTTCGGCCTTGTCCTCGTCCTCGTCCTCGTCCTCAGCTTCGGTTGCGGCTTCGGCCTTGGGAGCGGGCTCGGGTTCGGCGGCGGGCTCGGGCTGAGGCTCCGGGGTGGCCTCCGGCTCCGGGGCCGCCGCCGCGGGCTGCGTCTCCGGCTCTGCCTTCGGGGTGGCCTCGGGCTTGGTCTCGGCCTCGGGCTCGGCCTCGGGCTCGGGCTTGGCCTTGGTCTCGGCCTCGGGCTCGGGCTCGGGCTTGGCCTTGGTCTCGGCTTCGGCTTCGGGCTTTGCCTCCGGCTCGTCCTCGGCGGACGGCTCGGATTCGGTCTCGGCCTTGGCCTTGGTCTCGGCTTCGGGCTTTGCCTCCGGCTCGTCCTCGACGGACGGCTCGGATTCGGTCTCGGCCTCGGGCTTGGCCTCGGCCTTGGCTTCGGCTTCGGGCTTCGCCTCCGGCTCGTCCTCGGCAGACGGCTCGGGCTTGGCCTCGGCCTCCGGCTGGGACTCGGCCTCCGGCTGGGACTCGGCCGCGGGCTGGGGCTCGGCCGCAGGCTCAGGATCGGCCTCGGCCTTCGGGGCGGCCTCGGTCACCGGTTCGGGTTCGGACTCGGTCTTGGACTCGGAAGCGGTGTCGGCCGTGGGCTCCCGGTCCGTCTCGGGCTCGGGCTCCGGGTCGGCCTGGGACTCGGGAGCGCTGTCCGGCCCGGTCCTGGTCTCGGGCTCGGACTGTGCCTCGGCCTCGGGCTCGGACTTGGTCTCGGCCTTTGTCGCGGTCTCGGGGTTGCTCTCAGGCTCGGCCTTCGTCTCGGACTTGGTCTCGGGCTCGGGCTGAGGGGTGTCGGGGGTGGTCTCCGCCTTCGGTTCCGGGGAACCGGTGGCGGGGGGCGTCGCGTTGTCGAAGGCCGCGGAGACGAGGTCGTGCTCGTCGGTGCGGGGCTCCGGGACGGAGGCCTTGGTGGCCTGCGGCGTCGGTTCGGAGGAGGGGGACGGGACCCGGGGGGCCGAAGCAGCGGCCGCCGTGGACTCGTCGGCCGGTTCGGACGGCGTCGGGGTGGCCGCGGTCGCGGCGTCGGGGCGGGCGGTGTGCTCCGCACCGTCCGTTCCGGCGACCGGCGCCGCACCCTCCACCTCTGCCGTGCTCGCTTTGCGTGACCGGCCGAACGCGTTCCGCAGGAGAGTGAGAATGCCCATGTGCGCAACCCTTCGCGTGAGTTGTAGCCCGTCAAACCCTGGCCAGGACGGACACGTAAGGTTAGCCGCCCTCGTGGGTGATCTTCGGCAGGGTGTCAAGGGCGTCATTCGGCCCGTGCGGGCCGCGGTACGGGGGAGCGGGCAACTCCCTTCGTGCTGCCGCAGGTTCACTCTCCGTTCACCCTGGCGCCCGGCTGCCGCACATATGTGCCCCTACGGTCACGCTGACACCCCGGGTTTCCAAGGAGAGAACACGTGCGCAAGCTGCTTCCGTTGATCGGGACGCCGTCCGGTTCGCACCCCGGCGGCCGGTCCGCCATGACCTGCCGTTTCCGGTGTGGTGACGCCTGCTTCCACGAGGTGCCCAACACCAGCGCCAACGCGTACGTCGGCGACGTCGTCTCCGACGCCCTCAGCCGCCGGTCGATGATGCGGGCCGCCGCCGCCGTCACGGTGGTCGCGGCCGGGGCCGGCGCGGTCGGCCTCGCCGATGCTCCCGAGTCCCAGGCGGCCCCCGCCGCCGGCAAGGGAGGCCACGGAAACGGCCACGGCCAGGGGACCCGGAAGCCGAAGGGCGCCCGCGGTCTGCGGTTCACGCCCGTCGCGCCCAACACCGCCGACGCCGTCACCGTGCCGGAGGGCTACGACCAGAACGTCGTCATCCGCTGGGGCGAGCCCATCCTGCGCGGCGCGCCCGCCTTCGACCCCGAGAACCAGACGGCCGAGGCGCAGGCCGGGCAGTTCGGGTACAACGTCGACTTCCTCGCGCTGCTCCCCCTCAAGGGCGAGCGCGGCCGGCAGCTGCTCGTGGCCAACCACGAGTACACCGACGAGGTCCTGATGTTCCGCGGCTACGACGCCGACAACCCGACCCGCGAGCAGGTGGAGATCGGCTGGGCCGCGCACGGCCTGGGCGTGGTCGTCGTCGAGGAGGACCGCAGGAGCGGCAGGCTCACGCCGGTCACCCGGCACCACCTCAACCGGCGGCTCACCGCCACCTCCGAGTTCCGGCTGACCGGTCCCGTCGCCGGGTCCGACCTGGTGAGGACCTCCGCCGACCCGACCGGCCGCAAGGTGCTCGGCACCCTCAACAACTGCGCCGGCGGCACCACCCCGTGGGGCACGACCCTGCACGGCGAGGAGAACTTCAACCAGTACTTCGCCCACGGCAGCCGCACGACCGACAAGCGGTACGGCATCGGCACCGGCGCCACCGAGCGCAAGTGGGAGCGGTTCGACAAGCGGTTCGACCTCGCCCAGGAGCCCAACGAGGCGCACCGGTTCGGCTACGTCGTCGAACTCGACCCGTACGACCCGGACTCCGTCCCGCGCAAGCGCACCGCGCTCGGCCGCTTCAAGCACGAGGGCGCGACCGTGCGCCTGACCCACGACGGCCGCCCGGTCGTGTACTCCGGTGACGACGAGCGGTTCGACTACCTCTACAAGTTCGTCGGCAGCAAGCGGATGCGGCACGGCGACAGCCGTTCCGCGCGCGAGCACAACCTCACGCTGCTCGACGAGGGCACCCTCTACGTCGCCCGGATCACCGGCGACTCGCCGTCCATCGAGATCGACGGCACCGGCAGGCTCCCGAAGGACGGCGAGTTCGACGGCAGCGGCCAGTGGATCCCGCTGGCCACCGCCACCGCCAAGGGTGCCGTCTCGCACGTCGACGGGATGACGGCCGAGGAGGTCTTCGTCTTCACGCGGATCGCCGGCGACAAGGTGGGCGCCACCAAGATGGACCGCCCCGAGGACGTCGAGCCCAACCCGGTCACCGGCAAGGTCTACGTCGCCCTGACCAACAACAGCAACCGCGGTGTCGGTGCGCACCCCGGGGCGGACGAGGCCAACCCGCGCAACGCCAACAAGCACGGCCACGTCCTCGAGCTGACCGAGCGCTGGAACCGTCCGGAGAGCACCCGCTTCGCCTGGTCGCTGTTCCTGGTCGCGGGCGACCCGCAGGACCCGGCGACGTACTTCGCGGGCTTCCCGAAGGACTCCGTGAGCCCCATCTCCTGCCCGGACAACGTCGCCTTCGACGCCCACGGCAACCTGTGGATCTCCACCGACGGCGCCGCCCTCGGCTCGCACGACGGGCTCTTCGGCGTCGCCACGCGCGGCGACCGCCGCGGCGAGCTGAAGCAGTTCCTCACCGTGCCGAAGGGCGCGGAGACCTGCGGTCCGATCGTCCAGGACCGGCGGGTGCTCGTCGCCGTGCAGCACCCCGGTGAGGTGGACGGCGCGTCGGCGGAGAACCCGGGCAGCACCTGGCCCGACGGACCCGGCACGTACCCCCGGCCCGCCGTGGTCGCCGTGTGGCGCACCGACGGCAGCGACATCGGCGTCTGAGTCCGGAGGACAAGGGCACCGGGGCCGGGACCGGCACCCTTACGGACCCGGCTTCGGCCGCGGGGGAGCGCGGGCGCGCTGCGGGGCGCCCGCGCTCCCCCCCGCCGCGTCCGGGCGCGGCAGGGGTGCCGCCGCACCGGGACCGGGGTCAGTCGCCGCGGTGCAGTGCGAGGTCGACGACCAGGGTGCGGTGGTCGGTGTCGGCGAGGTCGAGGAAGCGGGGCCGGTCCGCGGCGAACTGCCGGGACACCAGCACGTGGTCGATCTGGGCGCCGAGGACCGGCGTGGTCACGGCCGGCCAGGTCGGGGTCCGGTGGGCGCCGCCCAGCCGGGCGGCGTCGCTGAGCCCGGAGTCGAGGAGGCGCCGGAAGGCGGCGTGGTCCTGGGAGGCGTTGAAGTCCCCGGCGAGCACCATCGGGGCCGTCGGGTCCGCGGTGACGACGTCGCGCAGCCGGCGGAGCTCCCGCTCCCAGACGCCCACCTGGCCGG
>NZ_LIRG01000457.1 GCF_001419695.1 Streptomyces prasinopilosus | reverse complement strand
CCGCCGCGGCCGTGCCCGGGGGGCGCCGGACTTTTCGGCGCCCCCCGGGCACTCGGGGTCCTTCCGGCGCTCCGGCACCCGGGCGGGTCCGGTGCCGCCGGCCGGTTCACGGCTTCATGAGGACCTTGACCGCGCCGTCCCGCTTGCGCTGGAACATGTCGTAGGCCGTGGGCGCGTCCGACAGCGGCAGGCGGTGGGTGGCGAAGTCGTCGACCCCCAGGGGGTCGTCGTCCGTGAGGTAGGGGATGATCTCGTCGCTCCAGCGGCGCACGTTCGCCTGCCCCATGCGCAGCTGGATCTGCTTGTCGAACATGGTGAGCAGGGGCATGGGGTCCGCCATGCCCCCGTAGACGCCGGAGACCGAGACGGTGCCGCCGCGGCGCACCAGGTCGATCGCGGTGTACAGGGCGGCGAGCCGGTCGACGCTGAAGCGTTCGGCGAGGGGGCCGCCGAGCTTGCGGGGCAGCAGCGCCGCGGCGTTCTGCACCAAGCGGGCCGCCCCGCTGCCGTGCGCCTCGGTGCCGACGGCGTCGATCACGGCGTCGGGGCCGCGGCCGTCGGTGCGGTCGCGGATCGCGGTGAGGAGTTCCTTCTCGTCGTCGAAGGAGCGCAGGTCGAAGGTCTCCACGCCCCGTTCCCGCGCCCGGCGCAGCCGTTCCGGGACCAGGTCCACGCCGAACACCCGGTCGGCGCCCTGGAGCCGGGCGATCCGGCAGGCCATGTCGCCGATGGGCCCGAGGCCGAGCACGGCGACGCTGCCGCCCTCGGGGACGTCGGCGTAGGCCACCGCCTGCCAGGCGGTGGGCAGGACGTCGGAGAGGTAGACGAACCGGTCGTCGGCCGGCCCCTCGGGGACCTTGATCGGGCCGTACTGGGCCTGCGGGACCCGCAGGTACTCGGCCTGGCCGCCCGGCACCGCACCGTAGAGGCGGGTGTAGCCGAACAGGGGCGCGCCCATGCCCTCGGTGCTGACCTGGGTGGTCTCGCACTGGGTGGGCAGGCCCGTGAGGCACATCCAGCAGTTGCCGCAGGCGATCTGGAACGGCACGACGACCCGGTCACCGGCCTGGAGGTCCGGCACTCCGGCACCGACCTCCTCGACGATGCCCATGGCCTCGTGGCCGAGGATGTCGCCCGGGGTCATGAACGGGGTGAGCACCTCGTAGAGGTGCAGGTCGGAACCGCACAGTCCGGTGGACGTGACGCGGATGACGGCGTCCGTGGGTTCCTCGATCCGCGGGTCGGGCACCTCCTCCACGCGCACGTCCCGCTTTCCCTGCCAGGTCACTGCCCTCATCGTCGCCTGCTCCCTGCGTCGTAGTGGCCGGTGCGCCGCCCGTACGGTCTGCCGCGGTGCGCTGTCCCGTACGGCGGGCGCTCCGGGTACCCGGGGGGTCCGCGCCGAACCGCGCTCCCCCCTGCGCCGATCGGCGGAAGCCACCGCGCGGGAACGCCACCGATCAGAGAGAAGCACCGACGATCGGAAAAGCGCACAATCGAGACAACCGATGATGTGGGGCAGGCGGAGTGGCGACGGTGGGCACGGGACGAAGAGCACGCGGACGAGGCGTCACGACGGCGGGAGCACTGCTGGCGGCGCTGCTGACGGCCGGCCTGGCGGCGGGATGCACCGCGTCGAACGGTCCGGGGGACGACGGACGCGGGTCGCCACGCACCTCGCATCCGGCCGGGACGGACGAGGGCCGTGGGGGCGACCGCCCCCCGGTCCTCGCGGTGAAGATCGACAACGCCCCCGCGGCCCGCCCCCAGACCGGTCTGGAGGCGGCGGACGTGGTGTACGCCGAGCAGGTCGAGGGCGGCCTGAGCCGGCTGATGGCGGTCTACGCCGCCCGGCTCCCCGGGTCCGTCGGACCGGTGCGCAGCGTCCGGGAGGCCGACCTGGAGCTGCTGCGCCAGTTCGACCGGCCGGTCCTGGCGTTCTCCGGGGCGCAGGGCAGACTGCTGCCGCTGATCGACCGGGCGCCGCTGGAGCCCCTGACGCCCGGGACGTCCGGCACGAAGGAGGGCGTCTACGTCCGGGACACCGCGCGGTCCGCCCCGCACGACCTCTTCCTCCGGCCCGGGCGGCTCATGGACGGCCCGCCCGGCCGGGCCTCGCTGACCACCGGATTCCGCACCGGTCCGCCGCCCCCGGGAGGCGAACCCGCGAGCACGCGCACGGTGCGCTATCCGGCGGCCCGCTTCACCTTCGACTGGTCCGGCGCCCGCGGCCGCTGGCTCGTCTCCCTGGACGGCGCTCCCGCGGTCACCCCGGGGGGTGAACCGGTGGCGCCCGCGACCGTCGTCGTGCAGTACGTGACCATCCGCCCGTCCGGCTACCACGACTCCCGCGGCAACAACACGCCGTACACCGAGACGGTGGGCTCCGGGAGGGCCGTCGTCCTGCGCGACGGGCGTGCCCACGACGTCCGCTGGAGCCGCCCGGACGCCTCGGAGGGCACCGCCTTCACGACGGACGACGGCACCGCGGTGCACTTCGCGCGGGGACAGGTGTGGGTGGTCTACGCGGAGGCCGCCTGAGTGCCGCGGGGCGGTCGGCGGGGCCGCCGGGCCGGCGGCGTGCCGGATCAGCGGGAGGCCGGATCACCGGGTTCCCGGGCCGCCGGGGTGGCGCAGTTCCTCGGCCGCGTCCGCCACCCGCCGGATCAGCGCGAAGAAGGCGGCCTGCTCATCGGCGTCCAGCGGGCCCAGGAGGACCTGGTTCATCCGGGCCGTGCGCACCGCCAGCCTGCGGTGGGTGCGCAGGCCGTCGTCGGTGAGCCGGAGCAGGAAGCGGCGGCCGTCCCGCGGGTCGCGGTCCTTGTCGAGCAGGTCCCGCCGGAGGAGCCGGCCGATCACCTCGGCGATGGTGGACCGGTCCAGCCCGACCCGCTCCCCGACGGTGCGCTGGTCCAGTCCCGGCTCGGCGACGAGCGCGTTGAGGACGGCGAACTGCGGAGAGGTGATCTCCTCGGAGACCATCGCGTTCCACAGCAGGTGGTGCGCCTGCTGGAGCCTGCGGGCCAGGTGCCCGGGATGGGTGGTGAGGTCCACCGCGCCCATGTACGCCCCTCACTGCCGATGCCGACGGCTCACGGAAAAGTCGTCGGCGTACTGAACGATACCCGTGGGCACCTGACCCCGCCCCAGGTCCACGACCACGTCAGCGCAGGATACTTCAGGGTATTGACGCTTCCCTGCGGGGATGGCAGCGTGAGGGACCCCCGTGAAGATGATCAGTGCACTGACTGATTCGGGGGCCGAAGGTGCGGACCGGCGACACGCGTCCGGCCGGGGGGCCGGCCGGGACGGGGTACGACGGATGGACAAGGTGGTGGCCGCTGTGACGGACGTTCTCACCCAGCACGACATCGACCGGGAGATCGCGGCCGAGCACGCCGCGTACGGGGAGCGGTTGGCGGGCGGGGCCCCGATCGAGCACCATCCGCGCCGCGACTACCGGCCGTACCGCTCGTCGGTGCTGCGTCACCCCCGGCAGCCGGCGATCGCGGTGGACGTGACCCGGGACCCCGAGCTGGTGGAACTGTCCTCCCCCGCCTGGGGGGAGCGGGACGTCACCGGGACCGACAACGACCTCACCCGGCAGCATCCCGGCGAACCCCTGGGTGAGCGAATAACCGTCTCCGGGCGGCTGCTGGACCGCGACGGCCGTCCCGTGCGCGGTCAGCTGGTGGAGGTCTGGCAGGCCAACTCGGCCGGGCGGTACGCCCATCGGCGCGAGCAGCACGACGCGCCGCTGGACCCGAACTTCACCGGCGCCGGCCGCACCCTGACCGACGGCGAGGGCTTCTACCGCTTCACGACCGTCCGGCCGGGACCGTACCCGTGGCGCAACCACGTCAACGCGTGGCGCCCGGCGCACATCCACTTCTCCGTCTTCGGCAGCGCCTTCGCCCAGCGGCTGGTGACGCAGATGTACTTCCCGAACGACCCGCTGTTCCCGTACGACCCGATCCTGCAGTCGGTGACCGACGACGCGGCCCGCCGGCGGCTGGTGGCGGCCTACGACCACAGCCTGTCGGTGCCGGAGTTCTCCCTCGGCTACCACTGGGACATCGTGCTCGACGGGCCGCGGGCCACCTGGACCGAGGAAGGGCACCGACCGTCATGACGAAGATCGACACGGGCCGTCCGGGGAACGTTCCGCCCACCCCCTCGCACACCGTCGGCCCCTTCTACGGCTACGCGCTGCCGTTCCCCGGCGGTGAGGACATCGCGCCGGCCGGCCATCCGGACACCGTCACCGTGCACGGGTACGTGTACGACGGCGCGGGCGACCCGCTGCCGGACGCGTTGCTGGAGGTGTGGGGACCGGACCCGCAGGGCAACCTGGCGACCGCCGACGGCTCGATGCGGCGGGATCCGGCGAGCGGCGGCTTCCTGGGCCGCAACGGGGTGGAGTTCACCGGCTTCGGCCGGATCCGGACCGACGCCGACGGCCACTGGTACGTGCGCACGCTGCGGCCCGGGGCGCGGGGACGGCACGCGCCGTACCTGAGCGTGTGCGTCTTCGCGCGGGGCCTGCTGACGCACCTGTTCACCCGGATCCACCTGCCGGACGACGAGGCGGCGCTCGCCGCGGACCCGCTGCTGTCCCGGCTCGGCGAGGACCGCCGCGCCACGCTGGTCGCGGTGGACGAGGGGCGGGGGACGTACCGTTTCGACGTCCGCCTGCAAGGTGGGGACGAAACGGTCTTCCTGGAGTTCCGGTGACGGCGGCCGGCGCCGGCACCGGTCTGCTCGCCCCCGGATGGACCGGTTCCCCGGCCGCCGCCGAGGCCGGGGACGGTGCCGTCCTGCGGGCGCTGCTCGACGCCGAGGCCGCGCTGACCCGGGCGCAGGCGGCGGCCGGGTCCGCCCCCGCCGGGGCGGCGGCGGCGGTCACGGAGGCGGCCGCCGACCCCGGGCGCTTCGACCTCGCGTCCCTCGCCGAACGGGCGCGGGACGGCGGCAACCCGGTGATCCCGCTGGTCGCGGACCTGACCCGGGTGGTCGGCGAACCGTACGGTCCGTTCGTGCACCGGGGCGCGACCAGCCAGGACATCATGGACACCGCCCTGATGCTGGTGGCCCACCGTGCCCTCGGCCCCCTCCTGGACGACCTCGGCCGCACTCAGCGGGCGCTGGCCGGCCTCGCCGCCGAGCACCGCGACACGGTGCTGCCGGGGCGCACCCTGACCCAGCACGCGGTGCCGACGACGTTCGGGCTGAAGGCCGCCGGGTGGCGCTCCCTCGTGCTCGACGCCCGCGACCGGGTGACGGCCGTACGCGCCTCGCTCCCCGCCCAGCTCGGCGGTGCCGCCGGGACGCTGGCCGCGTTCACGGCGTACGGGGCGGCGGATCCGACCGGGCTTCCCGCGCTCTACGCCCGGGAGCTCGGGCTGCGCACCCCCGCGCTCCCCTGGCACACGCTGCGCACGCCGGTCGCCGATCTCGCCGGCGCCCTCGCCTTCACCGCCGGGGCCCTGGGCAAGCTCGCGGCGGACGTGCTCACGTACTCCCGCACCGAGATCGCTGAGGTCTCCGAGGCCGGCGCCGGCGGCTCCTCGGCCATGCCGCACAAGGCCAACCCGGTGCGCTCGACGCTGATCGCGGCGGCGGCGCGGCAGGCGCCGCAGCTCGCGGCCACGCTGTACGGCTCGCTGACGGCCGAGGACGAGCGGCCCGCCGGGGCCTGGCACGCCGAGTGGGAGCCGCTGCGGGAGCTGCTGCGCCTGGCCGGCGGCGCGGCCCGGGACGCCGCCGGACTCACCGGTGGGCTGCGGGTGCACGCGGACGTGATGCGCGAACACCTCGGTCTGACCCACGGGATGATCGTCTCCGAGCGGCTGTCCGCGGAGCTGTCCCCCCTCCTCGGGCGCGGCCGGGCGAAAGAACTGCTCACCGGCCTGGCGCGGCGCGCGGACGCGGAGGACCGCGACCCCGGAGCACTGCTCGGCGACATGCTCGACGAACTGCTCGTGCGGGAGCCCGGGTTGGCAGAGCGCCCGGAGTGGAGGCGCTTCGACCCCGCCGCCGCGGCCGATCCCGCCCGCTACACCGGATCCGCAGGGCTCCTCACCGACCGCGCCCTGGAGCGCCCGTGACCGGTGTTCTCCTCAACCACCGTGCGGAGGGCTCCGGTTCCGCTCCGCCGCTGCTGCTCGGTCCTTCGCTGGGCACGTCGTACGCCCTGTGGGACGAGGTGGCGCCCGAGCTGTCGGCCGCGCACCGGGTGGTCCGCTGGGACCTGCCGGGACACGGCGGTTCGGCGGCCGGGCTGATCGGTCCCGGCGCGACCGTCGGTGATCTGGCGGATCTGGTGATCGCGCTCGCCGACGCCCTCGGCATCGGACGGTTCGCCTACGCGGGGGTGTCGCTGGGCGGCGCGGTGGGTCTCGAACTGGCCGTGCGGTACCCGCGGCGGGTGTCGTCGCTGGCGGTGATCTGTTCCTCGGCGCACTTCGGCGGTGCGAAGGCGTGGGAGGAACGGGCGGCGCTGGTGCGGAGCGAAGGCCTCGCGGAGCTTGCGCGGAGCGCGGACTCCCGCTGGTTCACGCCCGGTTTCACGGTGCCGGAGCTGGTCCGCGACCACCGGGACGCCGATCCGGGGGCGTATGCCGCCTGCTGCGACGCGCTGGCCGCGTTCGATCTGCGGGACCGCCTCGCACGGATCGGGGCGCCGACGCTGCTGGTGGCCGGCCGGGAGGATCCGGCGACGCCCCCGGCGCACCTGCGCGAGATCGCCGACGCGGTGCCGGGGGCGGGGCTCGTCGAGATCCCGGGCGCCTCGCACCTGGCGCCGGCGGAACGCCCGGAGGCGGTGCTGACGGCGCTGCGGGCCCACTTCGGCGGGGACGCGGTGGGCGGGACGCGGGTGCGGCGCGAGGTGCTCGGGGACGCGCACGTGGACCGAACCCAGGCGCGGCAGACGCCGTTCACGGCGCGGTTCCAGGACTTCGTCTCGCGCTACGCCTGGGGCGAGGTGTGGACCGACCCGACGCTGAGCCGCCGCGAACGCAGCATGATCACCCTGACCGCCCTGGTCGCGCACGGCCACCACGGTGAACTGGCCCTGCACGTCCGCGCGGCGCGCCGCAACGGGCTCACCCCGGAGGAGATCGGGGCGGTGCTGCTGCAGACGGCGGTGTACTGCGGGGTCCCGGCGGCCAAC
>NZ_LIRG01000456.1 GCF_001419695.1 Streptomyces prasinopilosus | reverse complement strand
CGCCCCCACCTCCGTTCGATACACGAACGTATCCGATACACCGGTGCATCCACAGCCCCCGGCGACGGGAACTTCCCGGTCCTGGCCGAGACACCCGACGCACCGGCCCCGCCCGCCGCCGTCGGCTCCCGGCCGGGCGTGGAGGAAGGTCTCGCCGGCAGGCCGGGACCGTGGTTTCCCCGCCGGCGGTCCCGCTCGGCGGCCACGGGCGCGGGACGCGCGGGATCCGGGGGACGCGCCTCCCGTCCGGGATGCGCACCGCGTCCCCGGCCCGCACCCGCACCGGCTGCGCCACGCACGGAACCGTCCCGGGACGACGTCCCGGTCTGCTTTCCCGGCGCTCCGGCGGGAACGGCGGACCCGGGGCGGTCATGCGCGCAGGGGTACGGCAGATGGCCGACGGCACCCGCCTGGTGCACGGCTCCCACACCGACTGGGTGGTCCTCGGGGAGGGGACGCGCTCACCCTGATCGACACCGGACACCCCGGCGACCGCGAACAGCTCCTCGTCTCCCTGGCGGAGGCGGGCGGTTCACCCGAACCGGTCGCGGCCGTCCTCCTCACCCACGCCCACCCGGACCACCTGGGTTCCGCCGAGTACCCGCGGGCCACGTACGGCACGCCCGTGTACGCGCACGAGGCCGAAGTCCCCCGCGCCCGCCGGGACTTCCTCCGGCAGGTGACCGCCGGGCAGGCCCTGCGCGACATCCGGCGGCCGGGGGTGCTGCCCTGGGCCCTGCACGTGCTGCGCTCCGGCGGCACGGCGCACGTGCCGGTCGCCGCGCCCGGGCCGTTCCCGCGGTCCGGCCCGCAGGACCTGCCCGGCCGGCCGGTGCCCGTGCACACGCCCGGCCGCACCGACGGGCACCGCGTCTTCCGCCTCCCGCACCTCGGAGCGGTGGTGTCCGGCGACGCCCCGGTGAGCGCCCACCCGGTGTCCCGGCCCGACGGACCGCACCTGTTGCCCCGCATGTTCCACCACGAACGGGCGGCCGCCGTCGGATCGCCGGACGTCCCGGCCGGGCTGGAGGGCGACCCGGTGCTGCCCGGGCACGGCCCCGCGCACCGGGGATCCCTGAAGGGTGCGGCGGAGCCGGCCCGCGCGCGCACTAGGGTGAACGGACGACTGTCGGTGTGATCATCACTCCGAAGACGGCCGCCCGCGAGACGAGGACACCCGAGCCATGGCCCTGCAGATCAGCGCGACCAACCCGGAGCATCCCGCGCTCCTGCTGGAGCTGCCCTGGCACCTGCCGCTCCAGGAGTGGCCCGAACGGCACCTGGTGCCGCTGCCGCGCGGCATCTCCCGGCACGTGGTGCGCTACGCCCGCGCCGGCGACGAGGTGATCGCCGTCAAGGAACTCGCCCGGCGGCCCGCCCTGCGCGAGTACGAGCTGCTGCGCGACCTGGACCGGATCGGCATCCCCGCGGTGGACCCGCTCGCCGTGGTCACCGGCCGCGCGGGCACCGGCGGGGAGCCGTTGGAGAGCGTGCTGGTCACCCGGCACCTCGGCGGATCGATGCCGTACCGGTCGATGTTCGAGACCACGCTGCGCCCGGCGACCATGCACCGGCTGATGGACGCGCTCGCCGTGCTCCTGGTGCGGCTGCACCTCGCCGGGTTCGCCTGGGGCGACTGCTCCCTGTCCAACACCCTGTTCCGGCGGGACGCGGGTGCCTACGCCGCCTATCTGGTGGACGCCGAGACCGGTGAGCTGCACCCGGAGCTGAGCCCCGGTCAGCGCGCGTACGACCTGGACCTCGCCCGCGTGAACATCAGCGGCGAGCTGCTCGACCTGGAGGCCTCCGGGGCGCTGCACCCGTCCGTGGACCCCATCGAGTTCGGCACCGAGATCTGCGCCCGCTACGAGGGCCTCTGGCGGGAGCTGACCCGCACCTCCGTCTATCCGGCGGGCAAGTACCACTACATCGAGCGCCGGATCCGCAGGCTGAACGACCTGGGCTTCGACGTGGCCGAGATGCAGATCGAGCACGCCTCCACCGGGGACGCGGTCACCTTCGTGCCGAAGGTCGTCGACGCCGGGCACCACCAGCGCCAGCTGCTGCGCCTGACCGGGCTGGACGCCGAGGAGAACCAGGCCAGGCGGCTGCTGAACGACCTGGAGAGCTGGATGGCCACCCAGGAGGACCACGCCCCCCACGGCGCCCTGCCCGGCGCCCGCCCGGAGGTCCTCGCCCACCGCTGGGTGCGGGAGGTGTTCCGCCCGACCGTGCGTGCCGTGCCGCCCGGACTGCGCGGCGCGATGGACCAGGCGGAGATCTACCACGAACTCCTCGAGCACCGCTGGTACCTGTCCGAGCGGGCCCAGCACGACATCGGTCTCGACACGGCGGTCGAGGACTACATCAGGAACGTCCTGCCCGGGGCCCGGGAGACGCTGCGGCCCACGACCGACTGAGCCGGCCCGGGCCCGGCCGGCTCAGTCGTGCGGCACCACCGCCACCGGGCAGTCCGCGTGGTGCAGGACGCCGTGGGCGACCGAGCCGATCCGGGCCCCGACGGCACTGCGGCGCGCGCGGCGGCCGACGACCAGCAACTGGGCCGTGCCGGACACCGACAGCAGCACCTGCCCGGCGCTGCCCATCTCCACCTGTTCGACGACGCGCACCTGCGGGTAGCGCTCGCGCAGCGGGGCGAGGGCGTCCGACAGGGACTTCTGCTCGTACGGCTCCAGTCCGCCGGCCTCGTCCATGAGGCGCAGCGTGTCGGGGCTGTAGGCGAACATCGGCGGCAGGGCCCAGGCGCGTACGGCGCGCAGGGTGGCCCCCCGCGCGGCGGCGGCGGCGAAGGCGAATTCCAGCGCGGCGGCGCTGTCCTCCGGTTCGCCCTGCTGGCCGACGACGATCTCCCGTCCGGCGACCTCGCCGGACGGGGTGTCCCCGGCCCGTACGAACACCACGGGCCGCCGGGCCTCGACGATCACCTGCTGGCCGACCGAGCCGACCAGGAAGCCCATGATCCGCCCGTGCCCGCGGGAGCCGAGCACCAGCATCTCGGCGTTCGCGGCGGCGCCGGTCAGGGCTCCGACGGCCTCCCCCTCCAGGACGTCGGTGGTCACCTCGAGGGCGGGGTGCCGTTCGGTGACCCGGCGGACCGACTCGGCCACCGCGTCGCGCACCCACCGCTCCTGGGTGGCGGCGTCCCCGGCGTCGACCGCCTCGTGCGTCTGGAAGCGCCAGGCGTGCACCACCCGCAGCGGCCGTCCCCGCCGGACCGCTTCCCTCGCCGCCCAGGCCAGTCCGGCGAGGCTCTCCCCGGTTCCGTCGACCCCTGCCGTGATCGGGCGCGTCATGCGGTTCCTCCTGTGTCGTGTCCACTGGGCACATCCAGTCTTCCCCAACCTTCCTGCACGGCCCCGCCCCGGGAGCAGGTGGGGGTGGGCACGAGCGGTCCGGCGGCGCCGGGACGCCGGCGGGCCGGGCCCCGGCCTCGCGGGCGCCGGCGCGTACGGGACCCGGCTCCCCGGCGCCGGGTCCCGGGGGCCCTTGGCGGAAGCGGTTCCTCCGGGCGAGGATGCCCTCATGAAGGGTGATCTTTTTTCCAGCCGGCACATGGTGCAGCCCGCCTCGGCCCCGGGCATGACGGTCGAGAACACCAAATGCATCCGCTACGTGGTCGACGGCGAGATGCACGCCCGGCAGGGTGCGATGATCGCCTACCGCGGCGGACTCCAGTTCGAGCGCAAGGGCCAGGGCGTGGGCGGCATGCTCAAGCGCGCGGTGACCGGCGAGGGGCTGCCGTTGATGGCGGTCCGGGGGCAGGGCGAGGCCTGGTTCGCGCACGAGGCGCAGAACTGCTTCGTCGTCCAGGTCGAGGCCGGCGACGAGTTCACCGTCAACGGCCGCAACGTCCTGTGCTTCGACGCCACGCTGTCGTACCGCATCGCGACCGTGAAGGGCGCCGGCATCACCGGTGGCGGCCTGTTCAACAGCGTCTTCACGGGGCACGGCCTCCTGGGCCTGGTGTGCGAGGGCGAGCCGCTGGTCCTCCCGGTGTCCCCGCAGTCCCCGGTCCACGTCGACACGGACGCGGTCGTCGGCTGGACGGCGGGGCTGTCGACCTCCCTGCACCGCTCGCAGTCGCTCGGTTCGATGCTGCGCGGAGGTTCGGGCGAGGCGGTGCAACTGGTGCTGCGGGGCGAGGGGTACGTCGTCGTGCGGCCCAGCGAGGCCCAGCCGGCGAAGGCACAGCAGCACTGAGGTCCGCGCCCGACTACCCGCTCCGGCCCCGGGCGCGGCCGCGCCCGGGGCGCACCGTGTTGACCCCGGCGGCCCGGCCGGGTCAGGGTTCGTCCCGGCACGGATCACGTCCCCCGTGCCGGGAAGGGTGATCGTGGTGATCGGGATGGCGGAGATCGAGGCCGCGGCCGGGCGGATCGCCGGGCACGTGGTGCGGACGCCGACGGTGCCGAGCCCCGGGCTGTCGGCGCTGCTGGGCGCCCCGGTCACGGCGAAGCTGGAACTGCTGCAGCGCACCGGCTCGTTCAAGGTACGCGGCGCGGTGGCGAAGCTGCTGTCGCTGAGCGGGGCGGAGCGGGCCGCCGGGGTCGTGGCGGTGAGCGGCGGCAACCACGGGATCGCCGTCGCGGTCATGGCTGCCGCCCTCGACGTCAAGGCCACGGTGGTGATGCCGAGGTCGGCGCCCGCCCGGTCGGTGGAGATCGCGGAGACCGCCGGTGCGTCGGTGCGGCTGGCCGACGACATGGACGGCGCGTTCGCGCTGACGGCACGGCTCCGGCAGGAGGGACTGACCCTCGTCCACCCCTTCGACGACCCGGTGGTGATCGCCGGACAGGGCACCGTGGGGCTGGAGTTCGCCGACGACGCCGGTGACCTGACCGACGTCCTGGTGAGCATCGGGGGCGGCGGGCTGATCTCCGGTGTGGCGGCGGCGCTGCGGGCCCGGCGGCCCGGGATCCGGGTCTGGGGGGTGGAGACGGAGGGCGCCCGGGCGATGTCCGAGGCCCTCGCGGCGGGCGGGCCGGTGCCGGTCGGGCTGTCCTCGATCGTCTCCACGCTCAGCGCCCCGGCGGTGTCGCGGCTGACGTACGAGCACGTGTCGGAGCTGGTCGCCGAGGTGCTGGTGGTGTCCGACCGGGAGGCCGTGCAGGGTTCGCTCGACCTGGCGGACCATGCCAAGGTGTGGGCCGAGCCGGCCGCGGGCTGCCTGCTGCCCGCCGCGCGACGGGTGCTGGAGCGGGTCGGCGAGGGGGCCGGGATCGGGCTGGTGGTGTGCGGGGGCAACGCGGCCACCGGTGACGTGGCCGCCTGGGCCTCCCGCTTCGGGCTGCGCTGAGCCTCCCTGCCGGGCCCCCGCCCGTGACGTCCCGTCCTGACGCCCCGTCATGACGTCCTGTCCGTCGCCCTCCCCCGGTGCGGAACCGGTCCCGGGAGCCGGTCCCGGGTCTGACCGAAGGACAGGAATGCGCCGGAGCCGGGATTCGGGCGCCGCCGCTTGAACGAAGGCCGTGCGGCCCCGCGTATCCACTGGGTGCGGCGGACAGCAGCGGCTTCGACGAGGGAGGGCCATGGGCAGGGCACACGTCTCCACACACCGGCCGGTCGCCGGGCGGTACCGGCTGGTCGAGATCATCCACCGCGAGACCAACCACGTCTGCTGGTACGCCGACGACCTCGGGACGGACCGCCCCTGCCTCGTCACCCAGGTCGCGCTGCCCGGGGGGCCGGGCGGGGCCGTGCGTCACGCCCCCTCCCACGTCCTGCGGACGACCGGGGTGATGGCGCGGCGGTGCCCCGGCCGGATCGCGGCGGTCGTCGACTCCGTCCACGAGGACGGCTTCCTGTGGACCGCCGCCACCTGGATCGACGGCACTCCTCTCGGTGAACTCCTCTCCGAGCGGGGCCCGTTCACCTTCGCCCGGGCCGCGCGCATCGGGCTGGAGCTGCTCGACGTACTGGACGCCGCGCACGGCGCGGGCGTGATCCACGGCGAACTCGGCCCCGGCCAGGTGTTCGTGCGGGAGACCGGCCCGGTCGTGGTCGCCGGCTTCGGCCTGGCGGGCACCGGCCCGGCCCTCCGGCTCACGGCGCCGTCCTACGCGGCGCCGGAGCAGGCCCGTGGCGAGGGCGCCGGGCCCGCGGCGGACCTGTGGGCGCTGGGCGCGCTCCTCCACACGATGGTCGAGGGGCGCCCGCCCTTCCGCGACCGGGGGCGGGTGGAGGCCACGCTGAAGGGGGTGGACCGGTTGCCGTTGCGCGCGCCCCTGCGGGCGGGACCGCTCACCCCGGTCGTCCAGGGGCTGCTGTGCAAGGACGCGACGGAACGGCCGACCGGGCAGGAGGTCCGCGAGGCGCTCGGCCGGGTGCTCGCGGAGGAGGACTCCGGCACGGTCCCCGGAGCCGTGCCGGGCCGTCTTCCGCCGCGCCGCGCGTACCCCGCCCTCCTCGAAGGCCTCGGCCGTGCCGGGAGCGGACGGCCGGCGGTCCTCGGCACCGGGCTGGCCGTGGCCGCCGTCGCGGTCGCCGTGCTCGTCGCGGTCGTCCGGGAGCCGCCCGGGGACTCCGGGGCCGCCGGCGCGCCGGGCGCGCCCCCCGCCTCCGCCGCGGTTCCGGCCGCTCCCCCGGACGTGCCACAGTCGTCAGGGACGTCCGGCGGTCCGGATGACCGCAACGGCCGGGGCGGGCCGGCGCCGGTCCCGTCCGCCCCCGCTCCGTCGGGGTCGGGGGACCTGCCGCCCGGCTACGGGCTGCTGCGGGCGCCGGAGGGCTTCTCCGTCGCGCTCCCCGAGGACTTCGAACGCCTCGACACCTCCCGCGTCTCCGGCCTGGCCTACCGCGTCACCTTCGGCCCGCAGGACGGCACCCGCACCCTCGCGGTCACCTACAGCGAACGGGTGGGGGACGACCCGGTCGCCGTGTGGCGGGACGACGTGGAACCGCCCCTGGAACGGACCACCGGATACGCGCGGATCGGCGCGATCCGCGCGACCACGTACCAGGGGCGCGAGGCCGCCGACATGGAGTGGCTCTCGGCGGACGACGGCGCCCGGGTGCGCACCTTCGGCCGCGGGTTCCTGCTGGGCGGTGGGCGCGGCTTCTCGCTGCGCTGGACGACCCCGGCCGCCGACTGGACGGAGCCCGCGAACCGGGAGGCGCTACGGACGTTCCTGCGGACGTTCCGGCCGTCCTCGGGCCGGGACTGAGCCGCGCGGTGCGCGCAGCCGGTGCAGGGGGCCCGGGCTCAGCGGACGGGTGTGCCAGTGTGCCGTGAAGGTCCCGTCCGTGAGGGAGCAGGTGACCCCGAGGCGGTGCGGGGTCTCCAGGAACACCACGTCCGCGGCGAAGGTGGCGTCGTCGGTCCAGCCGCCGCTCACCGCGGCCGGGCAGGGCCGCTCCGAGACCGTCCACCCCTCGTCGCCGAGCGGCAGGTCGAGGCGGTGGCCGTCCTCCACGAGGCTCAGCGTCCGGCGTCCGCCGGCGTCCGCCGTCACCTCGACGGCGGTGAGCGTCCGCTGCTCCGCGCAGTGCCCGCCGTGCGGGGTGAAGCGTGCGGCGGACCGGTGCCGCGCCCGCTCCGGCGGTACCGGTCCGCCCGCGGCCGGCGGCAGGGCCAGGCGGGCGAGACGCTCGCCGAGGGCCCGGTCCTCGGCGTCCCGCCCGGTGAGCGGGCCGGGCCGGAAAGCCGGTACGAGGTGCTGCCAGACCAGGTCCAGGTAGCGCTGCATCTGCTCGGTGGCCGCCGTCGTGGCGATCACCGCGCCGTGTTCGGGCAGGACGAGGCAGAACTGTCCGTACGCCCCGTCGCCCCGGAATCCGTGCCGGGACGTCCAGAACTGGAAGCCGTAGCCCAGGTCCCAGTCCTGCCGGCCGCTCCTCCCCATCGCCCCGGCGGTCGGTATGTGCGCGCGCGAGGCCCTGGCGACCCATCCCTCCGGCAGCAGGCGCTTGCCCTCCCACATCCCGTCGTCGGCGTACAGCAGTCCCAGCCGGGCGATGGCGTCGGTGGTGGCGTGCAGTCCGCTGAAGCCGAGCTCACGACCGGTGCGGTCGCGCTGCCACAGCGCCTCGCCGATGCCGAGCGGATCCAGCAGGCGGGGCCGCAGCCAGTCGGTGAGCGACTGTCCCGTCCGCCGCTGCACGATCGCGGCGAGCGTGTACGTGCAGGGCTGGTTGTAGGCGAAGACCGTGCCGGGGTCGCGGTCGGGCGGTTGCAGCAGGAACCCGCGGACCGGCTCGGCGGGGTCGGTCGCGTAGGCCGCGTCCACGGTCTCGGTCTCGTGGCCGCTCGCCATCGACGCCACGTGCCGGACCAGCATCGCCCGGCTGCGCGGGTCGGTGATGTCCGCCTCGAACTCGGGGAAGTACGAGACGACCGGGGCGTCGAAGTCGATCAGCCCCTCGGCCTCGGCGAGGGCGGCGGCGGTGGCCGTGAAGCTCTTGCTGAGCGAGTACAGCAGGTGCGGCCGTCCGGAGGTGTACGGAGCCCACCAGCCGGCGGCGGCCTGCCGGCCGTGGCGCAGGATCATCAGGCTGTGCGGCTCGATGTCCGGGGCGTCGTCGAGGGCGTCGAGGAAGGCGTGGACACCAAAGGCGTCGACGCCCAGTGCGGCGGGGGCGCCGGTGGGCAGGGGGTGAGCAGTCATGGGAGGGATCATGCCCGGCCGCCCGGACTCGAAGNNCTTCGAGTCCGGGCGGCCGGCGGACCGGCACGGGGCAGGACGGAGTGGGACGGGGTGGGACGACGTGGGACGGCGTGGGACGGATCAATCGTCCGATCGGCTGAGCATTCTTCGCTCCTTCGGGGTAGGAGAGGGCCCTACGCCGTAGAAGCAGGAGGCCTTTCGTGAACTCGTCGCTGCACAAGACTTTGGTGGTGGAGCTCCGGGCGGGCGTCACGGACCGTTTTCCCGTGCTCGCCCACCTGAGCTACGACCCCGCCGACCCGTTCGCGGTCACGCTGGTCTTCAGCCACGACGGCCGGGTCCTGGCGCGCTGGCAGCTCGACCGCGAGATGCTCGCCGACGGTCTCACCCGCCCGGTCGGGATCGGTGACGTGCGGCTGCGCCCGGAGTCCAGAGGGGTGGGGCGCGAGCTGCGCATGGAGTTCCTCGGCGAGCACCACGCCGACGGCGGCCGGCACCACGCGGTGGTGTTCGCCTGGGCCGAGGCCGTCGGGGACTTCCTGGGCCTCACCTTCCGCTCGGTCCCGCCCGGCCGTGAGGAGACCCGCCTCGACGACTTCCTCACGGAGGTCCTCACGGGCCGCTGAGCCGCGGCCCCCCGGGCCCTCCCCCGGCCCGGTGGACCCGTGACTGCGTGCCTCACGGGATCGTGTGCCGGTGCCGGATCCACATCGGGAGCACGAACCAGCACAGCAGGTACCAGGCCACCACTCCGGTGACCAGGTACGGGACGAAGCCGTCGCGGGTGGCGACCCGCAGGATCAGCAGCAGTGCGACGCAGGTGGTGGCGAGCAGCAGGACGAGGCCGAACAGGGTCAGCCGGGAGGCCCACCGGACGGCCTGCGGTTTGACGCTCCGCCCGGCCACCAGCCGGTGCAGCGAGACGGGGCCGATCAGTGCTCCGGTGGCGCAGGCGCCGAGGACGACCGTGATGATGTAGATCGTCCGGTCGATGTCGGACAGCTCCTCGTACTTGGGCGTGAACACGACGGTCAGCAGGAAGCCGAAGAGGATCTGGACGCCCGTCTGGGCGACGCGGACCTCCTGGATGAGCTCCTGCCACATCCGGTCCGCCCGCTCCTCCGCGGTTTCGTCGCGGCCCCTGCGCCCGCTCCTGTCCTGCTGCGTGTGCGACACGGTGCGCCTCCTGGATGAAGGGCGGCCTCGGCCCGTCTCCCCAGAGTGCCCGCCGTCCGGGGCGCCCGCCGCCCCACGGCCGCGCTCGGGCGGGCGCCCGCCGGATGCCTCACCGGCGGGCGCCCGCCCCGGTCCTTCACCGCCGGGCCGCCGCCCGGCGCGTCACCAGCGGCCCTCCACCTGGTCCTTGATCCGCCGCTCGTACAGGTCGTCGATCGCGGTGAGTGTCCGCTCGGACAGCTCCGGGAGCCGGGCGGCGTGCGCGTTGGCACGGGCCTGTTCGGGCGAGCGGGCACCGGGGATGACGGTGGTGACGCCGGGCTGGCGGACGATCCAGCGCAGGGCCAGCTGGGCCGGGGTGTATCCCTCGGGGGCGAGCGCGGCGAACTCCGCCGCGGCTTCGACGCCGGTCGCGTAGTCGACGCCGGAGAAGGTCTCGCCCTGGTCGAAGGACTCGCCGTGCCGGTTGAAGGTGCGGTGGTCGTTCTCGGGGAAGACGGTGTCCTTGGTGTACCTGCCGGACAGCAGGCCCGAGGCGAGCGGGACGCGGGCGATGACGCCGACGCCCGCCGCGCGGGCCGCCGGGAGCACCTCGCGCAGCGGCTTCATGCGGAACGGGTTGAGGATGATCTGCACGCTCGCCACGTTCGGCCGGGCGATCGCGGCCAGGGCCTCCGCGCAGGTCTCCACGCTGACCCCGTAGGCGGCGACCCGCTCCTCGGCGACCAGGGTGTCGAGGGCGTCGAAGACCTCGTCGGTGGAGTACACGGAGGTCGGCGGGCAGTGCAGCTGCACCAGGTCGACGCGGTCGACGCCGAGGTTGCGGCGCGAGCGGTCGTTCCACGCGCGGAAGTTGTCCAGCACGTAGTTCTCCGGGATCTGTTCGACCCGGCGGCCCATCTTGGTGGCGACCAGTACGTGCAGATCGGGCCGTCCGCTCAGGAACGACGCGATGGTCTGCTCGCTGCGTCCGTCGCCGTACACGTCGGCGGTGTCGAAGAAGGTGACCCCGGACTCGGCGGCGGCCTCCAGGACCGCGAGGGCCTGCTTGTCGTCGACGTCTCCCCAGTCCGCTCCGAGTTGCCAGGTGCCGAGACCGATCACGGAGGCGTGCTGGCCCGACCTGTCGAATGTGCGCTCGTCCATGGCGTCAGTCTGTCATCCGTCCCGGCCGGGCGCGGGAGGGGCGGCCCCGGACACCGGTCCGCCGCGGGGAGGGAGCGCCCGCGCGGGACTCCGGCCGCGGTGGGGACGCGGTCGCGCGCCGCGGGTCCGCGGGGTCCGGGCCCGGCCGTGCTCAGGCGCTCTCGGCGGTGCGGCACGCGGGGTGGCCCCAGCCGCTGTCGTTCCTGGCGATGGACTCGCCCGCCGCGTAGGGCCGGCCGCAGAGGCAGCGGCCCGGGAACTTCGCCTTGATCGTGCGGTTCGAGGAGCCGCCGCGCGGACGGGACGCCGTCTTCGTCCCGGTGGACCTGCGCTTGGCGGCACCGGCGGCCGGGGTGTCCGGGGAGGGCGGCGGCTCGGGCGAGCCCGCGTCGCTGCCCGCGTCCTGCTGGGCGACGGCCGCCTGACTGGCGGCGCGGTCGGCGAAGTCGTTGAGGCGGTCCCCGTCGGCCTGGTGGGCCGGGACGTAGCGGAACTCGACCGAGCGGCCCTGCAGGAGCCCGTCGATGCTGACGACGAGTTCCTGGTTGGCGACCGGTTTGCCCGCCGCCGTCCGCCAGCCGTTGCGCTTCCAGCCGGGCAGCCAGGTGGTGACCGCCTTCATCGCGTACTGCGAGTCCATCCGGACCTCGAGCGGCACGTCGGGGTCGGTCGCCGCCAGCAGCCGCTCCAGCGCGGTGAGTTCGGCGACGTTGTTGGTGGCTCTGCCGAGTGCGCCCGCCTGCCAGCGGACCGGGGTCTCGGAGGCGTCGGCGATCACCCAGGCCCAGGCGGCGGGTCCGGGGTTTCCCTTGGAAGCCCCGTCGCACGCGGCCACAACACGTTCACGCATGCGCTCGATCATGCCATGGCCGGGCGGGGTGCCCGGTCACGCGGTACGCCTGCCCGGGAGAGCCCGCGGGACCGCTCCCCGGGGCGGTCCGAGCGGGCCGGGAGGCCCGGTCAGTCGTCCGGCGCGTCGGCGGCGCCGGGCGTCCCGCCCTCCGGAGGCGTGACGTCGATCACCGAGAAGCTCGCGCCCTGCGGGTCGCTCAGGGCGGCGAACCGCCCGAAGGGAGTGGTGATCGGCCCGAAGTGCAGGGTGCCGCCCCGCTCGGTGGCCCTGGCCGCCGCCTCGTCGCAGCTCTCGACGGCGAAGTAGACGTTCATGTACGACGGCACCTCGGGCGGGAAGTCCTCCGTCATCCCCATCCGGCCGAGCACGGCCTCCCGGCCGAGCTCGTAGAGCCGGAAGTCGACCGCCTCGTCCTCGAGCTGCCTCGACCCGTAGGAGAAGACGGCGGGGAAGAACACGTCGGTCTTCTCCGGCTGCCGGGTGCAGATCTCCGCCCAGCAGTACGCGCCGGGCACGCCGGTCGCGCCGAAGCCCTCGTGGGTGCCGGCCTGCCAGAGGCCGAAGAGGGTGCCACCGGGTTCGCGGGCCAGGCACATCGTGCCGAAGTCGCCGACCCTCATCGGCTCCACCAGCACCTCGCCGCCGTTGTCCCGGACGCGGACGGCGGTGGCGGCGGCGTCCCGGACCGCGAGATAGAGGCACCACTGCGAGGGGCCCTCCTGGCCGGGCATGGGCGGGACGACGGCCGCCACCGCCCTGCCGTCGGCGTAGGCCTGGGTGTAGTTGCCGAACTCCGGGGGCGCCTCGCCGAAGGTCCAGCCGAGGACGTCTCCGTAGAAATCCTTGGCCCCTTCGACGTCGTTGAACATCGCGTCGGCCCAGCAGGGCGTCCCCTCGCGCTGTGCGGCCATGACGGCGTGCCCTCTCCGGACGGCTGGTCGGTCCCTGTCCTCACGCTAATCACCCCGGCCCGAGCCCGCCCGCCGAACCGCCCCGACCACGGTGAACGGCCTGTCCTGAAGTGCTCTTTCCCCGCGGACCGGGCCGTGCTTGCCTGGGCCGTTCCGGGCCGGGCGGGGTGGGAGTCGTACATGCGCAAGTCGTGGGTCGCGGGAGCGGCGCTGGCCGCCGTGCTGCTCGGTGCGTGCGGCGACCCGTCGTCCGGGCCGTCCGCCGGGCCGCCGGCCGTCCCCGAGGCGTCGGCCACCACGCACCAGCGGATCGCGGCCTCCCCGGGGACGGCTCCCTCCGGGTCCCCCTCCCCCGGTACCGCCTCGCCGTCCCGCACCGGGTCCGGGAGGCCGCCCGCCGTGCTGTACCTCGGCGACTCCCTCGCGATGGAGAACCAGGAGGTCCTCGGGCGGGAGCTGCGCGGGAGCCTGCGCGCGCGGTACACCAGCGCGCCCTACTCGGGCACCACCCTGTGCGACTACCTGGAGGGTTCGGCGGAGCGGTCCCTGGTCCCGGCGGCGGACAAGGCGGCGGCGCTGGTGCGCTCGCTGCGGCCGGACTACGTGGTGCTGCAGTTCTGGGGCAACTCCTGGGGTTACACCCCCTGCATGGACGGGATCACCTACGACGCCGCCCGCGAGCGGTACCTGGAACGGTACGCGGCCGACGCGCGGCGCCTCACCGAGCAGATCGCGGCGGCCGGCGCGGCCCGGCCGCCGCGCGTCGTCTGGGTGCTGCAGGGGCCCGATCCGGTCACTCCCGACCGGGTGCGCCGGGTGAACGCGCTCTACGAGGAGCTGGCCGCCGCCCCGAGCGGCCTCCTGGCCGACGCGGGCGGGGCGGTGAGTCCGGCGGGGGCGCGCTACACCTGGTCGCAGCACCTGCCCTGCAACGCCTACGAGCGGGCCCACCCCGAGTACTGCACCCAGCGGGACCGCGACCGGACGGCCCTGCACCGGGACGACGACTACCTGCACTTCTGTCTGGCGCCCACGACGTCGACGCCGAAGCCCTGCCCGGTCCGCTCGCCCGGCATCCTGCGCATGGCGCGGGAGATCACCCGGGTGATCGGGGAGCACGTCCGCGGGCGCTGACGGGACGAGGCGTCCCGGCGCCGGCGGGACGGGGCGGGGCTCGCGCGGCGGGACGGGGCCGTTCCCGCCGCCCGCCCCGCCGCGCGCCGTCGGTCACCCGCCCGCGTGGGCCCTCTCCAGCGCGGCGATGTCGAGCTTGCCCATCGCCAGCATGGCCTTCATGGCGCGGGCCGCCTTCCGGCGGTCCGGGTCGGTGATCAGCTCGGTCAGCCGGGCGGGGACGACCTGCCAGGACAGCCCGAACCGGTCCTTGAGCCAGCCGCAGGGCCCGTGTTCGCCGCCTCCCTCGACGAGCTTGTCCCAGTAGAAGTCGACCTCGTCCTGGCCGGCGCACTCGATCTGCAGGGAGACCGCCTCGGTGAACCTGAACTCGGGTCCGCCGTTCAGCGCGACGAACCTCTGGCCGTTGGCCGTGAAGTCCACGGTGAGGACGGAGCCCTCGGGCCCGGGTCCGGCCTCGGTGTACCGCAGGGTGCGGCCGAGGCCGGAGTCCTCGAACACGGACACGTAGAAGTCCGCGGCCTCCTCGGCCCGGCCGTCGAACCAGAGACACGTGGTGAATCCGTCGGTGGTCATGCATGCCTCCCGGGGTGGGGAACGCGGTCACCGGTGTCGACCGGTCCGGGCCCCGGAACTCATCGGCCGGCGGCCGAACCGCCTCCGGGCCGCCCGGGGCCCGGGGGTGGTTCGGGCCGGGAGGGGCCTCTGCCCGTGGCGAATCTGCCACGGGCAGAGAAATCCCCGCGGGCCCCCGCGGCCGGTCGAGAGTGAAGGGGCGCGGTCGCACCGGCCGCGCACCGACGAACGGCACGGGCGCGCCGGCACACGGCCGGACAGCCCCCACCGACACCCACGGGAGCGCCGATGTCCTTACTCATCACCGGACCCGCCGCCGGCCCCGCCGGCCGGCCACCGGCCCCGCTGCCCCGGGCCGAGGAGGGCGACACCCCTCCGACCCGGTTCGACGACCATCTGGCCGCCCAGCTCCTCGCCCAGCGGATCGTCCTGCTCGGGACGCAGGTCGACGAGGTCTCCGCCAACCGGGTGTGCGCGCAGCTGCTCATCCTGTCGGCGGAGGACCCGCGCACCGACATCGGCCTGTACGTCAACAGCCCCGGCGGATCCGTGCACGCGGGCCTGGCGATCTACGACACGATGCGGCTGATCCCCAACGACGTCTCGACGCTCGCCATGGGGTTCGCGGCCAGCATGGGCCAGTTCCTGCTGAGCGTGGGCGCGCCGGGCAAGCGGTTCGCCCTGCCCCACGCGCGGATCATGATGCATCAGCCCTCCGCCGGCATCGGCGGCACCACCGCCGACATCGAGATCCAGGCGGAGAACCTGGAGTTCACCAAGCGGACGATCGAGCGGATCACCGCCGAGCACACCGGTCAGTCCGTGGAGACCGTCTCCAGGGACGGCGACCGCGACCGCTGGTTCACGGCCGAGGAGGCCAGGGAGTACGGGATGGTGGACCGGGTGGTGGAGTCGCTCGCCGACGTCCGCCCGGCCGCGACACGACGCAGGGCGGGGCTGTGACGATGGGGACGTACACGATTCCGAACGTCGTCGAGCGCACCCCGCGGGGCGAGCGGTCCTACGACGTGTTCAGCAGGCTGCTGTCCGAGCGGATCATCTTCCTCGGTACCGAGATCGACGACGGCGTCGCCAACGTCGTCGTCGCACAGCTCCTCCATCTGGAGTCGTCGGCCCCGGAGAGCGAGATCGCGGTCTACATCAACTCCCCGGGCGGCTCCTACACCTCGCTCATGGCGGTCTACGACACGATGACGTTCGTGCGGGCGCCGATCTCGACGTACTGCGTCGGGCAGGCCGCGTCCACCGCGGCGGTGCTCCTGGCCGGCGGGGACCCGGGGCGCCGGTTCGTGCTGGAGCACGCGCGCGTGCTCCTCGGCCAGCCGGCCGCGGGCGGGCAGCGGGGCACGGTCTCCGACCTGTCGCTCCGGGCCAAGGAGATGCTGCGGATCCGCGCCCAGGTGGAGGAGGTCCTGTCCCGGCACACGCACCACGACGTGGCGACCCTGCGGGCGGACATGGACCGCGACAAGGTGTTCACCGCGCGGGAGGCCGTGGCGTACGGCCTGGCCGACGAGGTGCTGAGCCGGCGCCTCACGGACGGGTGAGGCGCCGGCCCGGGCACGGGCGCGCCGGGATCAGGCGGCCAGGCACAGTCCGTCGTACGGGGCGCGGGCCGTGCTCCGGCCCGCGGGAGCCGCCCGGCCGGTGAGGCGGACGAGTTCCCCCTGGGCCCGGGACAGCAGGTCGCCCAGGCTCAGACCGAGGGCGCGGGCGGCGGCCGCGAGGACCTCCGAGGAGGCCTCCTTGCGGCCCCGCTCCACCTCCGACAGGTAGGGCATGGAGATCCGGGCCGTGTCGGCGACGT
>NZ_LIRG01000455.1 GCF_001419695.1 Streptomyces prasinopilosus | reverse complement strand
GCCCTTCGGGGTGGCCGAGGTGACGGGGCCCTCCATGGTGCCCACGCTGCGCCACGGGGACCGGCTCCTGGTGCATTACGGGGCCCGCATCAGGCCGGGGTGCGTCATCGTGCTGCGGCACCCCTTCCAGCAGGACCTGCTCGTGGTCAAGCGGGCCGCCGAGCGGCGCGGGGACGGCTGGTGGGTGCTGGGGGACAACCGGTACGCCGGCGGGGACAGCACCGACTACGGGGTGGTGCCCGACGAACTGGTGCTCGGCCGGGTCCGCCTGCGCTACCGGCCGCGCACACCGGATCAGCGGTCGCCGCTGGCCGTGGTGGGCTGGGCGCTGTCGGCGGCCCGGCCGGTGCTCTCCGGCCGCTCGGCCTCCAGGCGTTTGCGGGCACGGTAGGCGGCCACGTTGGCACGGGTGGCGCAGCGGTCCGAGCAGTAGCGCCGGGAGCGGTTGGTCGACGTGTCGAGGTAGGCGTTGCGGCAGGGCGACGCCTCGCACAGGCCGAGGCGGTCCACGCCGTGCTCGGTGAGGTGGAAGGCCAGGCCCATCGCGGCGATGGCGGCGTAGCCGGCGGTCGCGTTGGACGGGTGGTCGGCCAGGTGCATGTGCCATAGCGGGCGGCCGTCGTCGTCACGGACGTCGTGCCCGGAGATCTGCGGGCTGACCGGGAACTCCAGCAGCAGTGAGTTCAGCAGGTCGACGCCGAGGGTCTCGTCGCCCGCGTCCGCCGCCTCGAAAACCGCGCGCAGCCGGGCCCGGACGGAACGGAACCGGGTCACGTCCGCCTCGGTCGCGCGCCGTGCCGCGGACCGGTTGGCGCCGAACAGAGCGCGGACGGCCTCCACCGAGGTCAGGGTGTCGGTGCCCCGGGCCGGTTCCTCGGTGTTGACGAGGCGCACGGCGTAATCCGAGTAATAGGCCAGTTCCACTTGCAGTCCTTACGGTGGAGGTCTATGGTCGTACCCGCGATCAAGTAACAGGCGATCGTGGTTAAAGGGTATTACGTTTCGCGATGCGGGAGGGCTTCACGATGGCCGCGAACACCAGTACGTCCACGGTCGACTGGCAGACCTGGCAGGAGAGCTGGGACCGGCAGCAGGAGTGGTACATGCCCGACCGCGAGGAGCGGCTGCGGGTCATGCTCGACATGGTGGAGGCCGTCGTCGGCACCTCCCCGCGCGTCCTGGACCTCGCCTGCGGCACGGGGACCATCACGGCCCGGCTGCTCGCCCGGTTCCCGGACGCCACCAGCACCGGAGTCGACCTGGACCCGGCGCTGCTCACCATCGCCGAGGGCACCTTCGCCGGCGACGAGCGGGTCTCCCTCGTCACGGCCGACCTCAAGGACCCCGACTGGCCCGCCCGGCTGCCCCACGACTCCTACGACGCCGTACTCACCGCGACCGCCCTCCACTGGCTGCACAGCGAACCCCTCGCACACCTCTACGGCCAGGTCGCGCGGCTGGTCCGCCCCGGTGGTGTCTTCATGAACGCGGACCACATGATCGACGAGACCACGCCCCGGATCAACGCGGCCGAGCGCGCCCTGCGTCACGCGCGCATGGACCGGGCCAAGCGGGACGGCGCCCTCGACTGGGCCGCGTGGTGGAAGACCGCGGCCGCGGACCCCGTCCTCGCCGAGCCCACCGCCCGCCGCTTCGAGATCTACGGCGAGCACGCCGACGGTGACATGCCCTCCGCCGCCTGGCAGGCCCGGGTGCTGCGCGAGAAGGGGTTCGCCGAGGCCCGCCCCGTGTGGTGCTCGCCCTCGGACACCCTGCTGCTCGCGCTGAGGTGAGAGCGGCCGCGCACACGGGGCAGGGGCGGTACGGATGACCTCCGTGCCGCCCCTGCCCCGTTCCTGCGCTCTCCCGTGCGGTGTCAGAGCACCTTGGACAGGAACGACTTCGTCCGCTCGTGCTGCGGGTCGGTCAGCACGTTCCGCGGGTCGCCGGACTCGACCACCACGCCGCCGTCCATGAAGACCAGGCTGTCGCCCACCTCGCGGGCGAAGCCCATCTCGTGGGTGACGACGACCATCGTCATGCCCGACTCGGCCAGGTCGCGCATGACGTCGAGGACGTCACCGACCAGTTCCGGGTCGAGGGCCGAGGTCGGCTCGTCGAACAGCATCAGCTTCGGGTCCATGGCGAGCGCCCGCGCGATCGCCACCCGCTGCTGCTGGCCGCCGGAGAGCTGCGAGGGGTAGTTCCCGGCCTTGTCGGCCAGGCCCACGCGCTCCAGCAGCTGTCCCGCGCGCTCCCGGGCCTGCGCCTTGCTCACGCCCTTGACCTGCACCGGCGCCTCCATGACGTTCTCCAGCGCGGTCATGTGCGGGAACAGGTTGAAGCGCTGGAAGACCATGCCGATGTCCCGGCGCTTCCGTGCGACCTCGCTGTCCTTGAGCTCGTACAGCCTGTCGCCCTTCTGGCGGTAGCCGACCAGCTCCCCGTCGACGTACAGACGTCCCGCGTTGACCTTCTCGAGGTGGTTGATACACCTCAGGAAGGTGGACTTGCCGGAGCCGGAGGGGCCGATGAGGCAGAACACCTCGCCGGACTTCACCTCCAGGTCGATGCCCTTGAGGACCTCCACGGGGCCGAAGGACTTGTGGACGCCCTCGGCCTTGACCATGGCGGGGGAGGACTGGTTCATGCCGCGACTCCCTTCGGGCGGCGCGTGGGGAGGACCGCGGCCCTGAAGCGCTGCAGCGGTGTCGGAGGCAGGGCGCGGCTCGCGCCGCGGGCGTAGTGCCGCTCGATGTAGTACTGCCCGACGCTCAGGATCGAGGTCATGATCAGGTACCAGGCGGCGGCCAGGAAGTACATCTCCACCGGCGAGCCCGCGTTCTGGCCGATGTCCTGCGCCTCCTTGAAGAGGTCGTAGAACTGCACCGCCGAGACGAGCGAGGTCGTCTTCAGCATGTTGATCACTTCGTTGCCGGTCGGCGGCACGATGACGCGCATGGCCTGCGGGATGACGATCCGGCGGAGCGTCTTCGTGTGGCTCATGCCCAGGGCGTGCGACGCCTCGGTCTGTCCCTCGTCGACCGAGAGCAGGCCGGCCCGGCAGATCTCCGCCATGTAGGCGGCCTCGTTGAGCCCCAGGCCGAGCAGCGCCGCCAGCAGCGGCGTCATGAAGGACGACCAGTAGTCCTTGTAGAACGGACCCAGGTTGATGTACTCGAACACCAGGCCGAGGTTGAACCAGACGAAGAGCTGGACCAGGACCGGGGTGCCGCGGAAGAACCAGATGTAGAACCAGGCGATCGACGACGTCACCGGGTTCTTCGACAGGCGCATCACGGCGAGCAGGATGCCGCCGGCGATGCCGATCACCATCGACAGCACCGTGAGCAGCAGGGTGTTCAGGACGCCGTCGATGATGCGGTCGTCGAAGAAGTACTCGGGGATCGCATCCCAGTTGATCTTGCCTTGCGCGAAGGCGTAGACGACCGAGCCCAGCAGGGCGAGCGCGATGGCCGCGGACACGTACCGCCCCGGGTGCCGGACCGGGACGGCCTTGATGGCCTCCGGTCCGGCGGGGGGTGTCGCGTCGGGGCCGGCCGTCTTGTTGACGTCAGCAGTCACGAATGGAGCCTTTCAGAGCCGCGTCGAACGGGCCGGTTCAGGAGCCGCCGTTGATCTTGGCCTCGGTGATCGCACCGTCCTCGACGCCCCACTTCTCGACGATCTTCTTGTACTCGCCGCTGTCGATGACCGCCTGGACGGCCGCCTGCAGGGCGTCGCGCAGCTCGGTGTTGTCCTTGGCGACGGCGATGCCGTAGGGGCCCGCCTCGACCTGGTCGCCGACGATCTCGAAGTACTCGCCGCCGCCGGAGTTCTTCACGGAGTACGCGGCGATCGGGAAGTCGGCGGAGACGACGTTCGCGCCCTTGGAGCGCATCCGGGTCTCGGCCTCGGGGTTGGTCGCGAAGTCCTCGATCTTCAGCGCCTTCTTCCCGTCCTCCGCGCACTTCTTCGCCTGGTCCTTGGCGAGGTCGTGGGAGAAGGTGTTGCGCTGCACCGCCATGGTCTTGCCGCACAGGTCGTCCCAGGTCTTGATGCCCTGGTCGTCGCCCTTGTTGGTGTAGAGCGAGACGCCCGCGGTGAAGTAGTCGACGAAGTCGACACCGGTGCCGACCTTCTTGCCGGTGTCGGAGTCGATGCCCTCCTGCCGGTCCTTGGTGTCGGTCATGGCCGACATCGCGATGTCGTAGCGCTTGGAGGCGAGACCGCCGATGAGGGTGTCGAACGTGCCGTTCTGGAACTCGAACTTCACGCCGAGTTCCTTGCCCATGGCGTTCGCGAGATCGGGGTCGATGCCGACCGTCTTGCCGGAGTCGTCCTTGAACTCGACCGGGGCGTACGCGATGTCCGAGCCGACCCGGATGACGCCCCTGTCGCGTATCGACTTGGGCAGCTTGTCGGCCAGCGGGGCGGTGCTGTCGGACGCGGTGTCGCCGCCGTCCGAGCCGTTGTCCTTGGTCTGGTCACCGCAGCCGGTGACGAGCAGGGAGCCCGCGACCGCGATCGCGCCCACCGCCGCCAGTCGGGACCTGACGGCGAGGGAGCGACGGGTGATACGTGCGGTCATGGTGGTTCCTCCGGCGGAAGGGTGGGATGCCGATGGGGCCGGCCACTGCCGATGGGGATCGGCAGTGCCGCAGGTCGACGGGAGCACACGTCTTCGAGTGTCGCGACCTCGTGTGATTACCGCATCTTGCCATTCGGACTGCGCCGTCCAGGGGGCTCGCCATGTCAAAATCGGATAACAGGTGACGCTCGAACCGCGCCCGTCCGCTCCATCATGGCCGGACGGTCTGCGGGAGTATGCCATTGCGGCCGGAAGATCTCCGGCCGCCGAGGGTATATGGAGCGTCCGGCCGCCGGGCTTGCCGGATCTCCACCGCTTGCCGAGCGTTCGTCCGGGTCTTGTCCTGAAATTGGCCGATGGATCCCGGCGCCCGCATGTGACCTTTGCGTTATGGACTCGTCGCCGAAGGCGTCGGTCCGGTAAGAAGGTGCTTTACACCCCTCATCCGGGGATCAGGGCGCGTGTGCGGCGCGCCCGTCGTGTCCGAGCCCGGCGCATCAACCCCACGGGCTCTGCGCGGTCCCGCCCGCTCCTCACCCGGAGCGGCAACCCTCAAACCATGATCGATTAAGGGGTACAACCAAGTGGCAGCGGAGATTGTGAATCCTCGCAGCGACAGCGAAGGCCGGACCGGTCATACCGAGCAGGACGGCGGGGCGGAGCCCCTGGAGTCCTTCGACCCGGCATTCGCGCTGCACCGCGGCGGCAAGATGGCTGTGCAGGCCACCGTGCCGCTCCGCGACCGGGACGACCTGTCCCTGGCGTACACGCCCGGCGTCGCGAAAGTGTGCAGCGCGATCGCCGAGCAGCCGGACCTCGTCCACGACTACACCTGGAAGTCCTCGGTCGTCGCCGTCGTCACCGACGGCACGGCCGTGCTGGGGCTCGGGGACATCGGTCCCGGGGCGTCCCTCCCGGTGATGGAGGGCAAGGCCATCCTCTTCAAGCAGTTCGGCGGCGTGGACGCGGTCCCGCTCGCCCTGGACTGCACCGGCGTGGACGAGATCATCGAGACCGTGGTCCGGCTCGCCCCGTCCTTCGGCGGCGTGAACCTGGAGGACATCTCGGCGCCCCGGTGCTTCGAGATCGAGCAGCGGCTCCAGGAGCGGCTGGACATCCCGGTCTTCCACGACGACCAGCACGGCACCGCGATCGTGTCGCTGGCGGCCCTGCGGAACGCGGCGCGGCTGAGCGGACGGACCCTGGGCGAGCTGCGGGCCGTGATCTCGGGCGCGGGCGCGGCCGGCGTGGCCATCGCGAAGATGCTGGTCGAGGCCGGCATCGGCGATGTCGCGGTGGCCGACCGCAAGGGCGTCGTCTCGCGGGACCGGGAGGACCTCACGCCGATCAAGCGCGAACTGGCGGCCTTCACCAACAAGGCGGGCCTGTCCGGATCGCTCGAGGACGCGCTGGCCGGGGCCGACGTCTTCATCGGCGTCTCCGGCGGTACGGTCCCGGAGGCGGCGGTGGCGTCGATGGCAAAGGGCGCCTTCGTCTTCGCCATGGCCAACCCGGAGCCCGAGGTGCACCCGGAGATCGCGCACAAGTACGCGGCGGTCGTGGCCACCGGGCGGTCGGACTTCCCGAACCAGATCAANNGGGCCTCGCGGATCACCGAGGGGATGAAGCTGGCGGCGGCCGAGGCGCTGGCGGCGGTGGTGGGGGACGACCTCGCCCCCGACTACGTCATCCCGTCCCCGTTCGACGAGCGGGTCGCGCCCGCGGTGACCGCCGCGGTCGCCGCCGCGGCCCGTGCGGAGGGCGTCGCCCGCCGCTGAGGTGCGCGCAGGTGTGCCGGCCCCGTCCAGGGATGGACGGGGCCGGTCCTCTTGCGGGGGCCGCCCTCCGCACGGGCCGCGGC
>NZ_LIRG01000454.1 GCF_001419695.1 Streptomyces prasinopilosus | reverse complement strand
ACCGTCCGGCGGGCCGGACGCCCCCGACGGCTCCCGCAGCCAGGACCCGCTGTCCAGCAGGAAGGCGACCGCCCCCCGGCTGCGCTGCCGCATCCGGGCGAGCACCCCCGCCTGCTCCTCGTCGAGATCGCCGAGGAAGGCCACCAGCAGTCCCTCGCCCCCGCCGCGGAGCGCGTCGTACGCCAGGGACAGACCCGCCCCGTCGGAGTGCTCCACCACCGCGAGGGCGTCCATCATCAGCCCGGCCGTGTCCGCCGACTCCTGGCTCGCGCCCGCGAACCCGTCGGAGCCCTCGCCCGGCACCGACATGCCGGTGTCGGTCAGCAGCCGCACCGAGAAACCCCGCTCCAGCATGTGCGTCAGCACGGACGCCGCACCCGACACCGCCCACTCGAACGCCGAGTCCGGGCCCGCGCCGTCATAGGCGACGGCCCGGGTGTCCAGCAGCACCGAGCACCGGGCCCGCTGCGGCTGCTCCTCGCGGCGCACCATCAGCTCGCCGTAGCGCGCGGTGGAACGCCAGTGCACCCGGCGCAGGTCGTCGCCGTACCGGTAGCCGCGCGGGATCACGTCGTCGTCGCCGGCCAGCGCCAGTGACCGCTGCCCCCCGTCGCCGTACCCCTTGGCCTCACCGCTCAGCCGCACCGGCGGCAGCGGCTCCACGCGCGGGATCACCGTCAGCGTGTCGTACGTGGAGAAGGACCGGGTCAGCTCGCACATCCCGAACGGGTCGGACAGGCGCAGCTGCAGCGGCCCCAGCGGATAGCGGCCGCGCAGGTCGGAACGGACCCGGTAGGACACCTCGCGCCGCCCGCCCGCCTCCACCCGGTCCAGCACGAACCGGGGCCGCGGCCCGAGCACGTAGGGCACCCGGTCCTGGAGCATCAGCAGGCCCGTGGGCATCCGGGACACGTTGTCCATCCGCAGGTGCACCCGGGCCTCGGAGCCGGCCGGGACCCGCGAGGGGGAGAGCCGGCGGCTGCCGGTGACCCGGTAGCGGGTCCGGTGGAGCACGCCCGCGCACATCAGCGGCAGCACCGCCAGCAGCAGCCCCACCCGCAGCAGATCGCTCTGCCCGAGCACGTAGGCGCAGACCGCGGCGGCCGCACCGGCGGCCAGGAAGGAGCGCCCGCGGGTGGTCAGGCCGGCCAGGGCCGTGCGCAGGGCGCCCCGGTCACCGAGGTCGCCCTCCGCGCGGACCGCTCCCGCGGTCGTCATCACAGCCTCCGCGGCTGCTGCCGGCCGTACCCGAGACCGCCGCGGCCCAGGCCGATGCCGGTCTCCTGCGGGGCCGCGACCGGCACCGGCGTGTGCTGCAGGATCTCCCGCACCACCTGCTCGGCCGTGCGGCGGTTGAGCTGGGCCTGGGCGGTGGGCAGCAGCCGGTGCGCCAGGACGGCCACGGCGAGCGCCTGCACGTCGTCCGGCAGCACGTACTCCCTGCCGTTCAGCGCCGCGGCCGCCTTCGCGGCGCGCAGCAGGTGCAGCGTCGCGCGCGGGGAGGCGCCGAGTCTGAGGTCGGGGTGCGTGCGGGTGGCGGCGACCAGCTCCACCACGTAGCGGCGGACCGGTTCGGACACGTGGACCGCGCGCACCGTCTCGATCAGCTTCAGGATCTCGTGCGCGTGCGCCACCGGCTGGAGGTCCTCCAGCGGGGAGACGCCGCCGTGGACGTCCAGCATCCGCAGCTCGGCCTCGGGGCTCGGGTAGCCGACCGAGACACGGGCCATGAACCGGTCGCGCTGGGCCTCCGGCAGCGGATAGGTGCCCTCCATCTCGACCGGGTTCTGCGTCGCCACCACCATGAAGGGGCTGGGCAGGTGGTAGGTCGTGCCGTCGATGGTGACCTGGCGCTCCTCCATCGACTCCAGGAGCGCGGACTGCGTCTTCGGCGACGCCCGGTTGATCTCGTCGCCGATCACCACCTGCGCGAAGATGGCCCCCGGCTTGAACTCGAAGTCGCGGCGCTCCTGGTCCCAGATGGACACCCCGGTGATGTCCGACGGCAGCAGGTCCGGTGTGAACTGGATGCGCTGCACCGAGCAGTCGACGGACCGCGCCAGCGCCTTGGCCAGCATCGTCTTGCCGACGCCCGGGACGTCCTCGATGAGCAGGTGCCCCTCGGCGAGCAGCACGGTCAGCGAGAGCCGTACGACCTCGGGCTTGCCCTCGATCACGCCCTCCATCGAAGCCCGCACGCGCTCGACCACGGCGGTCAGGTCGTCCCCCACCCTCGAATACGCTCGGTCGGGGGCGTCCCCATGGCTTGCACGATCCTCATAGGTCGTCACCCGGCCCTCCTAGGCCTTGCCCCCCGCTCCGAAGGAACGGGGGCCCCAATGTCCGGGCCGACGCCTCGCTGCGCGGACCGGCCCACCCCGAATCACGGACACCGTGCGGAAAGGTTCCGCACGGCACCACTCCCGCATTCTTGCCGCCGTTATCGATTCGTGTCACTCGCCCGTGGGCAACTGACGGTGATATGTCGGCCCGTACGACTTTTATGAATGCCGTTCGGCCCGGTGACACCCCCGTGACACGCGGAGAACGGGCGCCCCCCGGGCGGAAGGCGTCCTCGGAGCGGGCCGACGGGTCAGGCGGGGTCGACCTCGCGCAGCAGGCCGGTCTTCACGTCGAAGACGAACCCGCGCACGTCGTCGGTGTGCAGCAGGAACGGCGAGGTGCGCACCCGCTGCATCGACTGGCGCACGTCCTGGTCGGCGTCCCGGAAGGCCTCCACGGCCCAGGCGGGCCGCTGGCCGACCTCCATCTCCAGGTCGTGCCGGAACTCCTCGGTGAGGGACTCCAGGCCGCAGTTGGTGTGGTGGATGAGCACCACGCTGCGGGTGCCGAGCGCCCGCTGGCTGATGGTCAGCGACCGGATCACGTCGTCGGTGACGACGCCCCCGGCGTTGCGGACGGTGTGGCAGTCGCCGAGCTCGAGGCCGAGCGCGGCGTGCAGGTCGAGCCGGGCGTCCATGCAGGCCACCACGGCGACGCGGAGAACGGGGCGGGCGTCCATCCCGGGGTCGGTGAAGGCGTTGGCGTACCGCGCGTTCGCGTCCACCAGGCGGTCGGTGACCGTGCCCTGGCCGACCGTCGCACTTCCCGAGCCCGTGGGAACCGATGCAGAAGTCGTCATAGCCATGACGTTACTGGCCACCCGCCCCCGAGGCTCGCTGTGAGACGGGACAAAGAACGTCATCCACCTTTGGTGTGAGATGACCCACAAGAGGGGTGTGAGCCTCCCCGTACGAGTGGTTTCCCCCTGACGCGGTTGTCCTCGCGGCGAGGGCCGCGCCGCACAGGCCGGTTGATTGACCGGGCCGCACCGTGGACTAAAGTGGCGCGAAGCGGGAGGCGAGACTCCCCGCTGCACTGATTTCCCCGGAGAACCGGGCGGCGTCCCGGAGATCTCCCCGCGTGCGCTGCGCGTACGTACGGCTCGGCCTCCTCCCGTTCCCGGCCGGCTGTCGCCTCCGGCGCCGGCAGGCCGCCCCGTCCACACCGGGGGAGGGGCGGGGACCCGGCAGTGCGTCACGCCGCGCCGGACCTTGAGAAGAGGGCCCAGAACCCATGGGGCGCGAAGCGCATGCGAACACGGGCGGGCAGACCCGGCACGTCCCGGTGATGCTCGGGCGGTGCCTGGACCTGCTGGCGCCCGCCCTGGAGCGGCCGGGAGCCGTGGTCGTCGACTGCACCCTCGGCCTCGGCGGTCACAGCGAGGCCCTGCTGACCCGGTTCCCCGAGGCGCGGCTCATCGCCCTGGACCGGGACAGGGAGGCGCTGCGCCTGTCCGGTGAGCGGCTCGCCCCCTTCGGCGAGCGCGCCACCCTGGTCCACGCCGTCTACGACGAACTCCCCGACGTGCTCGACCGGCTCGGCGTCCCGCGCGTGCAGGGCGTCCTGTTCGACCTGGGCGTGTCCTCGATGCAGCTCGACGAGGCCGACCGCGGCTTCGCCTACGCCCAGGACGCCCCGCTCGACATGCGCATGGACCAGTCGGCCGGCATCAGCGCCGCCGAGGTCCTCAACACCTACCCGCCCGGCGACCTCGTCCGCATCCTGCGCGCCTACGGTGAGGAGAAGCAGGCCAAGCGGATCGTGGCCGCGGTGGTGCGCGAGCGGGAGAAGGAGCCGTTCACCACCAGCGCCCGCCTGGTCGAGCTGATCCGGGACGCGCTGCCGCAGGCCGCCAAGCGCACCGGCGGCAACCCGGCCAAGCGCACCTTCCAGGCCCTGCGCATCGAGGTCAACGGCGAGCTCTCCGTACTGGAACGGGCCGTCCCGGCCGCGGTGCGGGCGCTCGACGTCGGCGGCCGGATCGCCGTGCTGTCGTACCACTCCCTGGAGGACCGGCTGGTCAAGCAGGTGCTCGCGGCGGGCGCCGCCACCACCGCGCCCCCCGGCCTGCCGGTCGTCCCCGAGCGCTACCAGCCCCGGCTCAAGCTGCTCACGCGCGGTGCCGAACTTCCCACCGAGGAGGAGATCGCCGAGAACCGGCGAGCGGCACCCGCCCGGCTGCGGGGCGCCCAGCGCGTCCGGGAGCACCTCGAATGACGTACGGGGCGATCGGGGGCGGAAGGCAGGCTTCGGGCGGACCCAGGGGAGCGTGAGTGAGCAGGAAACCCGAACTGAGGGGGCGGGCCGCCCGTCTCGCGCAGTTCCTCCCCACGGGACGGGCCCAGGCGGCCCGCACCCCCTTCGTGCTGCTGGTCGTCCTCCTCCTGGGCGGCGGCCTGATCGGGCTCCTGCTGCTGAACTCGGCCCTCAGCGAGGGCGCGTTCCGGCTCGACGACCTCAAGCGGGAGACCAAGAGCCTCACCGACGAGGAACAGGCCCTCCAGCGGGACGTCGACGCCCACTCCGCCCCCGACGCCCTCCAGCGCCGGGCACCATGCCCAGCTCGCGGGCCCGGCGCTGGAGGGCGTC
>NZ_LIRG01000453.1 GCF_001419695.1 Streptomyces prasinopilosus | reverse complement strand
CCCGCCGCACCCCGGCCGGGGACGCCGTTCCCGGGGAGGAACCATGACCGAACGCCTCGCCGCGTCCGCCGAGGCGGGCAGCGGCCCGCACGACTTCGTCGCCGGACTGCCCAAGGCCGAACTGCACGTGCACCACATCGGTTCCGCCTCCCCCCGCATCGTCTCGGAACTGGCCGCCCGCCACCCCGACTCCAGGGTCCCCACCGACCCCGAGGCGCTCGCCGACTACTTCACCTTCACCGACTTCGCCCACTTCATCGACGTGTACCTGTCCGTCGTCGACCTGATCCGCACACCCGAGGACGTCCGGCTGCTCACCTACGAGGTGGCGCGTGAGCTGGCCAGGCAGCAGGTGCGGTACGCCGAGCTGACGATCACCCCGTTCTCGTCGACCCGCCGCGGGATCGACGAACGGGCGTTCATGGAGGCGATCGAGGACGCCCGCAAGGCGGCCGAGACCGAGTTCGGGACCGTGCTGCGCTGGTGCTTCGACATCCCCGGCGAGGCCGGCCTGGAGGCCGCCGAGGAGACCACCCGGCTCGCCACCGACGACCGGCTGCGCCCGGAGGGCCTGGTCTCCTTCGGCCTGGGCGGACCCGAGATCGGGGTGCCCCGGCCGCAGTTCAAGCCGTACTTCGACCGGGCCATCGCCGCGGGCCTGCGCTCGGTGCCGCACGCCGGTGAGACCACCGGCCCCGAAACCGTGTGGGACGCCCTGGTCGACCTGCGCGCGGAGCGGATCGGACACGGCACCAGCGCCGCCCGGGACCCCGAGCTGCTCGCGCACCTCGCCGAGCGGCGCATCGCGCTGGAGGTGTGCCCCACCTCCAACATCGCCACCCGCGCGGTCGCCGACCTCGACGAGCACCCGATCAAGGAGTTCGTCCGCGCCGGCGTCCTGGTCACCGTCAACTCCGACGACCCGCCGATGTTCGGCACCGACCTCAACACCGAGTACGCGATCGCCGCACGGCTGCTGGACCTCGACGAGCGGGGCCTGGCGGCGCTGGCCAGGGACGCGGTGCAGGCGTCGTTCCTGGACGAGCCGGCCAAGGCGCGGCTGGCGGCCGAGATCGACGCCTACACCACGTCCTGGCTCGCCTCCCGGCCGCTGCGGTGAACCCGTTCTCCGCCCCGGCGCACCGGGTGTCCCGCGGACCGGCGGGCGAACCGGCGGGCGATCCGGCCCCGCGGGGGGCCGCCGTGCGCCGCGTGACCGCCGTGGCCCACCGCGGCGACCCGTACCACGTCCGGGAGAACACCCTCGCCTCGCTGCGTTCCGCGCTCGACAAGGGTGCGGACGCGGTGGAGTTCGACGTACGCCTCACCCGGGACGGCGTACCGGTCCTGCTGCACGACGGAACGCTGAAGCGGCTGTGGGGGCACGACCGCCCGCTGCGGTCGCTGTCCTGGGAGGAGGTGCGCGGTCTGACCGGCGGCGGGGTGCCCGCGCTGCGGGACGCGCTGTCGGCGACCGAGGGCAGCGGGGTCATGCTGGACCTGCCGGGCGACCCCTCCCCCCGCGCGGTGCGCCGGATCGTGGACGTCGTGCGGGAGCACGGCGCCCGGGACCGCGTCCGCTACTGCGCGGACGCCGCCGCCATGCTCGCCGTGCGCGCGGCGGACCCGTCCGCGGAGATCGCCCTCACCCGTACGTCGCAGGCCCCGCCGCGCGCCGGCCTCCTGGAGGCGGTCCGTCCGCGCTGGCTGAACTACCGCTTCGGCCTGGTCGACCGGGCCCTCGCCGACCGGGTCCACGCCGGCGGCTACCTGCTCTCCGTGTGGACCCCGGACACCCGCCGTTCCCTGCGCCGCCTGCTGGCGCTGGGCGCGGACTCGATCACCACCAACCGCGTCGACGTGCTGTGCGCCCTGCGCGGTCCCGCCCGGCGCGCGGGCACCGGGTCCCCGTCACCGCGGCGGTAGCCGGCCGGCGGCGGGGACCCGGTCCCGGCACCGCCCGGCTCAGATGCCGATGGAGGCCATCTCGATCGCCGAGCGGTAGTTGGCCGCGGTCGTCACCACGCAGGCGCGGTAGGTGCGGTTGTCCTTCACGACCAGGAAGTAGTCACGCAGGTTCTTCCAGTAGCTGACGAGGTAGCCGAGCCCCGGGACGAAGCCCGGCGGGCGCGGCACGAGGGAGAACGCCTCGCTGCACCGGAGGATCTCCCCGGTGGCCGTGGACAGCACGTCGGCCACCTCGGCGTTCATGTTCCATCCGGCGGCCAGCTGGGGAGTCCAGATCGCCCCGGCCACCTCCCTGAGCTGCTGCTGCTCCTCGGGGGTCGGGTCGCTCAGCACGCCCGCCGCCACCGGGGCCGGTGCGGTGGCCGGCGGCCCCCCGGCCGCGATCGCCGCCGGTCCCGCGACCGTCACGGCGACCAGTGCCGCCGTCACCGCACCGCAGGCCTTCAGTCCCCGCCGTCCCGTCCCGCCGTGACCCACTGCCCTCATCGGTCGTCCCCTCCCGTAGCCCCGCCCCGGCCGGTCCTGCCGGAGACGGCCCGACCGTGTCATGGGCGGGACAACCCGGTCAACGGCGACAACGCGCCACCTCCCGCGGTCCGTGACCGGCGGGTTCCGCCCGCGCCGCGAGCGGCCCGCACCCGGCGGTGCCGCCCCGCGGGCCCACCGCCCGGCGGGCCGCCCGTCCCGCCACACCGCGCTCCCCACGAAGCGGTCCCCCGCGCCCTCGAAGGGTGCGGGGGACCGCGGGACCGGCCGCACGGGGCCGGCGGCTCCCGGACGACCGGCCCCCGTCGTGCCCGGGGGCCCGTCCGGCCGCCCCGGCGGAGCGGTTACGCGTCCAGCGACGTCATCACGTGCTTGATGCGCGTGTAGTCGTCGAAGCCGTAGGCGCTGAGGTCCTTGCCGTAGCCGGACTTCTTGAAGCCGCCGTGCGGCATCTCCGCGACCAGCGGGATGTGGGTGTTGATCCACACGCAGCCGAAGTCGAGCTTCTTGGACATGCGCATGGCGCGGGAGTGGTCCCTGGTCCACACCGAGGAGGCCAGCGCGTACTCGACGCCGTTGGCGTACGCGACGGCCTGGTCCTCGTCGGCGAAGGTCTGGACGGTGATGACCGGGCCGAAGACCTCCTTCTGGACGATCTCGTCGTCCTGCCGCAGGCCCGAGACCACGGTGGGAGCGAAGAAGAAGCCCTTGTCGCCGACGCGCTGCCCGCCGGCCTCCACGCGCGCGTGCGCGGGCAGCCGGTCGACGAAGCCCTCGACCTGGGCCAGCTGGCGGGCGCTGTTGAGCGGGCCGAAGAGGACGTCCTCGTCGTCGGGGGCGCCCGTCTTCGTGTCGGCGGCGGCCTTGGCGAGCGCGGTGACGAACTCGTCGTGGATCGACTCGTGGACGAGGACGCGCGTGGCGGCCGTACAGTCCTGGCCGGCGTTGAAGAAGCCCGCGACGGAGATGTCCTCCACGGCCTTGGCGATGTCGGTGTCCTCGAAGACGACGACCGGCGCCTTGCCGCCCAGTTCCAGGTGGACGCGCTTGAGGTCCTTGGACGCGGACTCGGCGACCTGCATGCCGGCCCGTACCGAACCGGTGATGGACGCCATCGCCGGGGTCTCGTGCTCGACCATCATGCGGCCGGTGTCGCGGTCGCCGCAGACGACGTTGAAGACGCCCGTCGGCAGGACCGAGCCGAGGATCTCGGCGAGCAGGACCGTGGAGGCCGGGGTGGTGTCCGAGGGCTTGAGGACGACCGTGTTGCCCGCCGCGATCGCCGGGGCGAACTTCCACACGGCCATCATCATCGGGTAGTTCCACGGGGCGACCTGGGCGCAGACGCCGACCGGCTCACGGCGCACGATGGAGGTCAGGCCCTCCATGTACTCGCCGGCCGAGCGGCCCTCCAGCATCCGCGCCGCGCCCGCGAAGAAGCGGATCTGGTCGACCATCGGCGGGATCTCCTCGGTGCGGGTCAGCCCGATGGGCTTGCCCGTGTTCTCCACCTCGGCCGCGATGAGTTCCTCGGCACGTTCCTCGATGGCGTCCGCGACCTTCAGCAGGGCCTTCTGCCGCTCGGCCGGCGTGGCGTCGCGCCAGCCGGGGAAGGCCTCGGCGGCGGCCGCCATCGCGGCGTCCACGTCGGCCTGCCCGGACAGCGGCGCGGTCGCGTACGCCTCGCCGGTCACGGGGTTGACCACCTCGGTGGTCCGTCCGTCGGCGGCGTCACGGAACGTACCGCCGATGTAGTTGCGCAGACGTCGCAGCTCGGTGCTCACTGCAGGTCCTCCCGGTGTTCCTCGTGGGTGTCCGAGGTGTCCAACCTCTGAGACACCCACCCTAGACGGACCCCTGACGCATTCAACACCCCCGACCCGCCCGACTCTGCGAAATCCGCAACAGTCAAGCCCTAAGGCAACGGATTTCATCGAATGCGCCTTGCGAAACGATCGAGACCTCGTGCACAGTGGCCGTGTGGCCAGTCGAAGCGCAGAACCCAGGGACCCCCGCGAGTCCAGGAACGGCGGCGGTCCCCACCTGGACGCCGTCTCCCTCGCCATCATCGAGCAGCTCCAGGAGGACGGCCGCAGGCCCTACGCCGCCATCGGCAAGGCCGTCGGCCTGTCGGAGGCGGCCGTGCGCCAGCGCGTCCAGAAACTGCTCGACCAGGGCGTGATGCAGATCGTCGCCGTCACGGACCCGCTCACGGTGGGCTTCCGCCGGCAGGCGATGGTCGGCGTCCACGTCGAGGGGGACGTGGAGGCCGTGGCCGACGCGCTGGGCGCCATGGACGAGTGCGAGTACGTGGTGATGACCGCGGGCTCCTTCGACCTCATGGTCGAGATCGTCTGCGAGGACGACGACCACCTCCTGGAGGTCATCAACCGACGCATCCGGGCCGTGCCCGGCGTGCGCTCCACCGAGAGCTTCGTCTACCTCAAGCTCAAGAAGCAGACCTACATGTGGGGAACCCGATGACCGTGAGCACCGACAGCACCGAGGATCGCAGCAGGGCCGCGTACGACCACCTGTGGATGCACTTCACCCGCATGTCCTCGTACGAGAACTCCCCCGTGCCCACCATCGTCCGCGGCGAGGGCACCCACGTCTACGACGACCGGGGCAAGCGGTACCTCGACGGTCTCGCCGGACTGTTCGTCGTCCAGGCGGGGCACGGCAGGGTCGAGCTCGCCGAGACCGCCTTCAAGCAGGCGCAGGAACTGGCGTTCTTCCCGGTGTGGTCCTACGCCCACCCCAAGGCCGTGGAACTGGCGGAGCGGCTGGCCCACGAGGCGCCGGGCGACCTGAACAAGGTCTTCTTCACGACCGGCGGCGGCGAGGCGGTGGAGACCGCCTGGAAGCTCGCCAAGCAGTACTTCAAGCTGACCGGCAAGCCGACCAAGTACAAGGTCGTCTCCCGCGCGGTGGCCTATCACGGCACCCCGCAGGGCGCCCTGTCGATCACCGGCCTGCCGGCCCTGAAGGCTCCGTTCGAGCCGCTGGTGCCGGGCGCGCACAAGGTGCCGAACACCAACATCTACCGGGCCCCGCTCCACGGCGACGACCCCGAGGCGTTCGGCCGCTGGGCCGCCGACCAGATCGAGCAGCAGATCCTCTTCGAGGGCCCGGACACGGTCGCCGCGGTCTTCCTCGAACCGGTGCAGAACGCGGGCGGCTGCTTCCCGCCGCCGCCCGGCTACTTCCAGCGGGTCCGCGAGATCTGCGACCGGTACGACGTCCTGCTCGTCTCCGACGAGGTCATCTGCGCCTTCGGCCGCCTGGGCACGACGTTCGCCTGCGACAAGTTCGGCTACGTCCCGGACATGATCACCTGCGCCAAGGGCATGACCTCCGGCTACTCCCCCATCGGCGCCTGCGTCGTCTCCGACCGCCTCGCCGAGCCGTTCTACCGGGGCGACAACACCTTCCTGCACGGCTACACCTTCGGCGGCCACCCGGTGTCGGCCGCGGTGGGCGTCGCCAACCTCGACCTGTTCGAGCGCGAGGGCCTCAACCAGCACGTCCTCGACCACGAGGGCGCCTTCCGCTCCACCCTGGAGAAGCTGTACGACCTGCCGATCGTCGGCGACGTCCGCGGCAACGGCTTCTTCTACGGCATCGAGCTGGTCAAGGACAAGCACACCAAGGAGAGCTTCGACGACGCCGAGACCGAGCGCGTCCTGTACGGCTTCCTGTCGAAGAAGCTCTTCGAGAACGGCCTGTACTGCCGTGCCGACGACCGCGGCGACCCGGTCGTCCAGCTCGCCCCGCCGCTGATCTCCGACCAGGGGACGTTCGACGAGATCGAGCAGATCCTGCGGGCCACCCTGGAGGAGGCGTGGACGAAGCTGTGACCTTCGGTCGCGGTCTTCGGCTGTGCTCTCCAGCCGCGACCTTCGGTTGTGATCTTCGGCTGGAATGACCGCGTACGGCCCCGTCGCCGACCGTTCGAGTGAGAAACGGCGGTCCGGGGCCGCGTGCTGTCCGGCGTCCCGCCGCGTGCTGCCTAGCGTGCCCAGTGACCGATCGGCTCTGCTTTCGTTCCCCCGCACAGGGGATTCACGAATCGCGCACGGCATTTCTGATCCGAACCGAGGTGTACGCCATGGTGGCTCCACCGGACAACGACGTGCTCTGGGCACGCGCCCTGCACTTCCGGCACGACGACGGCTCCCCCGGGCTGAGCGGGGTCTCGCTCGGCGTCGCGGAGGGCGAGATCCTCGCGGTCGGCGGACCGCGGGGCAGCGGCAAGACGACCCTGCTGCGGTGCCTGTCCGGCCTGGTGCCCGTGGCGGACGGCGAGGTCTGGTTCAACAGCGTGCCCGTGCACACCATGAGGACGGCCGCCCGCGAGCGGCTGCGCCGGGAGCGCTTCGGCTGGATCGACCCGGTGCCGGTGCTCGTCCCCGAGCTGAACGTCTGGGAGAACGCCGCCCTTCCCCTGATGCTGCGCGGCGTCGCCCGCCGCCCGGCCAGGGCGACGGCCCTGGAGTGGCTGGAGCGGCTCGACGTCGGCGACAAGGCCCGCAAGCGTCCCGGGGACCTGGTGCACGCGGAGCGCCAGCGGGTCTGCATCGCCCGCGCACTCGCCCCGGCCCCCTCGGTGCTGTTCGCCGACGAGCCGACCGCCCCGCTGCACCGGGCCGACCGGCGGCACGTCCTGCGCACGCTGACCACGGCGGCCCGTTCGCACGGCATCACGGTGCTCCTCGCCACCTCCGACGCCGACACGGCCGCCCTCGCCGACCGCACGGTGTCGCTGCTCGACGGGCGCCGGGTGCGCACCGTGCACCTGCCTCCGGTCCCCGGGACCGCCGAGACGGAGGACCGGGCCGCGTGCTCGCTCTCCGTCTGACCCGAGGTGCCCCTCCGGCCGTCCAGCTGCGCCGCCTCCTGGTCGTCGCGGCTTCGGCGGGCACGGGTTTCCTGCTGCTGTGCGCCCTCGGCCACGCGATCGGCCACCCGGACGCGCCGTCCGGCTCGCTGCTCCGGCTGGCCTGGTGCGCGGCCCCGCTGGCGGCCACGGTGTACTTCGCGGTGGCGGTGGCGCGGACCGACCCGGGCGCCGGGCCCCGGCCCGGGCTCTCGGCGCTCGGTCTGGGCCCGGTCCGGATGATGGCCGTCTCCGCGACGGCCACGGCCCTGACCTGCGCGCTGGGATCGGTGGCCGCGCTGCTCGTCTTCCTCCACCTGCGCGGGGACCTCACCGGCACCCCCTTCGGCGGGTCCGGCACCGACTTCCTGGCCACCGGCCGGCCGCTGCCACTGCCCGCGACCCTGACCCTGCTGACGCTGGTGCCGGGGAGCGCCTCGGTGGCGGTCGCGGTGGCGCTGCGCCCGCGGGAGCGGGCGGGGAGCCGCCCGCCCCGTTCCGGGCGGACGGCGTACGGCCGCTTCGGCGCGTACCGCGCCACGGCCGTGCGGGAGACGTTCGGGGCGTACGGGCGCTTCGGCAGGCATCTGGAGCCGGCGGCCCACGGCCGCCCGTCCGCCGCCCGGCGGCGCACGCCCGAGGAGGCAGCGGCACCGGTGCGGACGCGGCAGGACGGGCTGCCGGCGGATCCTTCGGGGCAGGCCCCCGAGCGGACGTACGGGCCGGGCGGTACGGCGGGCGGACCCGAGCCGGCGGCCGCGGTCCCGGGGTCCGGCACCGGCACCGGCACCGGTGTCGGTGCCGGTGTCGACAGGGCACCGTCCGGGCTCCCCTGGGGCGTCGCGGTCCTGGCCGTGGGCCTGGCCGTGGGGGCCTACGCGAGCCGCGCCGGCGTCGGCGCCGTGCCCGGTGAGCGGCCCGGCGCACTGGCCGGTCCGGTACTGGCCTGCGTCGGCCTGGTCCTGGCCGGTCCCGGCCTCACCCACCTGTGCGGCCGGCTGCTCCAGTCGGTCCGCCCGGGTGCCCTGCGCCTGCTGGCCGGACGGCTCCTCATGGCGGAGGCCGCCAGGATCGGCCGCCCGCTGGGCGTGGTCTGCGCCGTGCTGTCGGGTGCGTACGCCCTGGACTCGCTGTACTACACCGACGGCCGGCCGGCCGGTCCGCTCGCCCTGCTCGGTGTGTTCCTGGTGGCCGGCTGCACCGTGGCGACGCTGCTGACGGCCGCCGCCGGGGCCCGGCAGGCGCACGCCGGCACCAGGGCCGCGCTGCGGCGCCTCGGGGCGCCCTCCTCGACACCGCGCCGGGCCGCGGCGCTCAGGGCCGGCGCGCTCCTCGCCCTGTTCGGTCCGCTGACCGTGGTCGTGGCCCACCTGTCGGGGCTGTCGCCGGCTCCGTGAGAGCGCGCCACCCGTCCCCGTCCCGTGTCCCGCAGTTCCCGGGACAGGTCTCCGCGGGGCGATGAGTTCCGTGCGCCGGTCCGGTCCACCCTCCGGCGCGACACGGCACGGACCCGCTCGGGGACCGGCAGAGACACGGGAGAGGGCCCGCCATGACACAGCAGATGATCTTCGTGAACCTGGCCGTCGACGACCTCGACGCCTCGAGGGAGTTCTTCACGGCGCTCGGCTACGGGATCGACGAACGGTTCAGTGACGAGAACACCGCCTCCGTCGTGATCGGCGACGGCATCGTCGCCATGCTGCACACCAGGCGGCGCTACGCCGAGTTCACGAAGAAGGAGATCGCCGACTCCACCAGGACCAGCGAGGTGCTGCTGGCCCTGAGCTCCGAGAGCCGCGAGAAGGTCGACGAACTGGTCGAAAAGGCCCTCGCGGCGGGCGGTTCGGTCAGCGGGGAGACCCAGGACGAGGGCTTCATGTACGGCCGCGCCTTCGACGACCTGGACGGCCACACCTGGGAGGTGGTGTGGATGGACCCCTCCGCGCTGGAGGGCTGAGGGCGGGACCCGGGGTGCGCCGGGCCGGGAGCGCGGTGGAGCCGTCACCGACCCGGCCGAGCGGTCCGAAGAGACTTCGAAGAGGTTCGAAAGGGGACTCGAAGGCGTTGAAACGCCTGGGCAGTTAACGAATTGGCAAAACGATGTCCCGCTGTCGGCGTATGCGTTGACACTACTTATGCGGCGCTTATAGACCTGGGAGCCTCATGGGAGGGCTGATGCTTCATCAACCTTCCCTCAACCCCCCGCATTTGCGTATCCCGTAAAGGACAAACGTGACAGTTCTGTCCGTATCACGCCGTACGGCCTCGCGCCGTGGCGTCGCGCGCACCGTACGCGCCCTCGGTGTCGTCTCCGCGTCGGCCGCGCTCACCGTCGGTCTCGCCGGCAGCGCGGCCGCGTGCAGCATCGACGAGTTCTCGGCCGAGGCGAAGTGCGTCGGTGGCAAGGGTGTCATCACCGTCACCGACGTCGACCCGGCGGGCGTGCCCGCCACCGTCACCGTGTTCCTGGAGAACAACGGTGCCGACGAGAAGAAGGTCGGCGAGCAGGTCGTCAAGGGTTCCCGTGAGGGTGTGACCATCACCTTCGAGGAGGAGTGGCGGCCCAACGCCGAGTACCGCGTCCACGTCAAGGCCAAGCCCTACGTGGACGAGGACATCGAGCCGAACCTGACCACCCCGGCCACGGCGTGCGGGGAGGAGGAGGAGCCCTCGGCTCCGTCGGAGCCCGCTTCGACGCCGTCGGACTCCGCCTCGGCCCCGCCCGAGGACGAGGACGAGCCCGGCACGCCGGCTCCGTCGGAGTCCGGGCCCGAGGCCACCGCCCCGGCGGACACCTCGGACAACGCTCCGTCGCCCGCCGTCGGCAAGTCGAACCTCGCCGAGACCGGCGCCGACTCCAACACCGGTCTGATCGCCGGTATCGCGGTGGCCCTGGTCGCCGTCGGCGGCGGCGCGATCTTCTTCGGCATGCGCCGTCGCGGGGCGAACAGCGACAGCTGACGCCTCCGGAACACGAGGTGGTGGCCCGTCCCGGAAGGGGCGGGCCACCGCCGTGCGGGGGCCGCGCGGCGGACGGTCGTGCCCCTCGTCGTACGGCGGGCCGGATGCCCGGCCTCGGGGAGGATCCGGCCGGTGATCCCGTCGCGGCAGCGGTCGTGCGCGGGGGCGGTCGTGCGCGGGGGCGGCATGCCGTTCGCCCCGGGTCCGACCGCTCACCCGAGCACGACGATCTCCGCCGCGTCGAACTCCACCCCGACCTCGTCCCCGACCTCCGGTGCCGCCCGGAGGGCGCAGGCGGCCTCCAGGCGGGGCCCGTCGCCGTGCCCCGGCTGG
>NZ_LIRG01000452.1 GCF_001419695.1 Streptomyces prasinopilosus | reverse complement strand
CGACATCACCGCCCCCCCGGCCGAGCCGCATGTCGGCGACGAGGCCGAGACGCCGCGGGAGGAACCGCGGCGCACCGTAGAGGAGGTTGATCTTCCGGACGGCTCCACCCCGGTCGTCGTCGAGGAGCCGCCCACCGAGGCGCCCGCGATCGAGATCCCGGAGCCCACCGCCGGCCGGCTCGTCCGGCTGCGCGCCCGTCTCTCCCGCTCGCAGAACGTGCTCGGCAAGGGCCTGCTCACGCTGCTGTCCCGCGAGCACCTCGACGAGGACACCTGGGAGGAGATCGAGGACACGCTGCTCACCTCCGACATCGGCGTGCAGCCCACCCAGGAACTGGTCGAGCGGCTGCGCGCCCGCGTGAAGGTGCTCGGCACGCGCACCCCCGCGGAACTGCGCGGACTGCTCCGCGAGGAACTGGTCGCCCTGGTCGACCCCAGCATGGACCGCACCGTGAGCACCGCGAACGGGACCGGCGGACCGGGCATCGTGATGGTCGTCGGGGTCAACGGCACCGGCAAGACCACCACCACCGGCAAGCTCGCCCGGGTCCTGGTCGCGGACGGCAACACCGTCGTCCTCGGCGCCGCGGACACCTTCCGCGCCGCCGCCGCCGACCAGCTCGAGACCTGGGGCGAGCGGGTCGGCGCCCACACCGTGCGCGGCCCCGAGGGCGGCGACCCGGCCTCGGTCGCGTTCGACGCGGTCAAGGAGGGCAAGGAGATGGCCGCGGACGTCGTGCTCATCGACACCGCCGGCCGGCTGCACACCAAGACCGGCCTGATGGACGAGCTCGGCAAGGTCAAGCGGGTCGTGGAGAAGCACGCCCCGCTGGACGAGGTGCTGCTCGTGCTCGACGCCACCACCGGCCAGAACGGCCTGGTCCAGGCCCGGGTCTTCGCCGAGGTCGTCAACATCACCGGCATCGTGCTCACCAAGCTCGACGGCACGGCCAAGGGCGGCATCGTGGTCGCCGTCCAGCGCGAACTGGGGGTCCCGGTCAAGCTGATCGGTCTCGGTGAGGGCGCGGACGACCTGGCGCCGTTCGAGCCCGAGGCGTTCGTGGACGCGCTCATCGGGGAGTGACACCCCGCGGCGGCCGCACCGGACCGCCACGGACACGCGAAGAAGCGCCCGCTTCCGGAACCCGGAAACGGGCGCTTCGCCGTTCATCGCCCCGAGCCCCCGAGCCCTCGAGCCCTCGGGCCCCCGGGCCCGGTCGCTGCCGCCGGCACCGACCGGCACGCCCGGACGGACCGGTACGCCGATGCCGATGCCTGTGCCGACGTCGCCGATGCCTGTGCCGACGTCTACGCCGGTGACGCCTGCGACCGGTGCACCACGTACGCCAGCGTGCCCAGCACCAGGCGGGCCTCCGGCGGCCGGGGCGCCGAGTCGAGCGCGGGGGAGCGGAGCCAGCGCACCGGGCCGCGGCCGCCCCGGTCGGACGGGGGCGCCGTGATGTGCCTGCCCGGGCCGAGGCCGTGCAGGTCGAGGGCGGCCGGGTCGTCCCAGCCCATGCGGTAGAGCAGCTCGGGCAGCGCGGCGGCGGCCCCGGGGGCGACGAAGAACTGGGCCCGGCCGTCGGGGGTGGCGGCGACGGGGCCGACGGGCAGGCCCATGCGCTCGAGCCGGGCCAGCGCCCGGCACCCGGCGGGCTCGGCCACCTCGATCACGTCGAACGCCCGCCCGACCGGGAGCATCATCGCGGCGCCCGGATACTCGGCCCAGATCTCCGACACGTCGTCCAGCGGAGAGCCGGCGGGGATCTCCGGCGCGAAGTCCAGCGGATGCGCGCCCGGTGCCCGGCATCCCGCCCGGCCGCAGGAGCAGGCGCCGGCGGCGGCGCGGGCGCCCGGCACCACGTCCCAGCCCCACAGCCCGGTGTACTCCGCCACGGCGGTGCCCTCCGGTCCGCGGCCCCGGCGCGAGCCGGACCGGATGTCACGGATGCCCCGGCCGATGCCGATCGTGAAGCCCATGCCCCCTCCAACGGGTTCGACGCACCGATGGTTACGCAGTGGTCCTGACGCGTGACTCTCTGTTTTCGACTTCCCCGTGCGGCCCCGCCCAGTCGGCGCTTCGAGGCGTCGGGGGTGGTGAGCGCTGCGACGCGCGCCCCCAGGCACGTCCTTGCATCCACTCTTGGCAGCCTCATGTCAAGTGAAGCGCGGAGCGGCCACGGTGAGTTCATCCGATGGGGTGGCGAATGGTGGCGATTACGGGTTCGCCATGGCTGGACGGGTGATCGTGGGACTACGGTGTGTGCACGGTTCCTTGGGGCGCATGCGCCGACGGGTATGCCGGAGGCAAGTCGGCTTTCCGTTCGGAGGGTGGGAACCTCCGGACGGCGGCCCCCTGTGACCGGCATTCTGATAGGGCTTGGCGCACTCAGCGGCAGGTGGTTCTCGGGGAATGGGGGCGTTCCAGTGAGCGGCAACGGCGGTGGCGGGACGAACGCTGCGAGTACGCGGAAGCGTCCGAACGAGCTGCTCGCCTCGTGGTTCGTCCGCAGCGGCTGGTCCAAGGGCGAGCTCGCCCGCCAGGTCAACCGCCGAGCCCGCCGGCTGGGAGCCAGCCACATCTCCACCGACACCTCACGGGTGCGCCGCTGGCTGGACGGCGAGAATCCGCGCGAGCCCATTCCCCGGATCCTCTCCGAGCTGTTCTCCGAGCGCTTCGGCGTCGTCGTCTCCGTCGAGGACCTGGGTCTGCGCGCCACCCGGCCCTCGCCCTCCGCGACCGGCGTCGACCTGCCCTGGACGGGCCCGGAGACCGTGGCCCTGCTCAGCGAGTTCTCGCGCAGCGACCTGATGCTCGCGCGGCGCGGCTTCCTCGGGAGCTCGCTGGCCGTCTCCGCGGGGCCGTCCCTCATCGAGCCCATGCAGCGCTGGCTCGTCCCCTCCCCGTCCGCGGCGCAGCCCCGCCCGGAGCCCGAGCCCGTCTCCGCCGGCCGCGCGCGCGGCCGGCTGTCCCAGCCGGAGCTGGACCTGCTGGAGACCACCACCGTGATGTTCCGGCAGTGGGACGCCCAGTGCGGAGGCGGCCTGCGCCGCAAGGCGGTCGTCGGACAGCTGCACGAGGTGACGGACCTCCTCCAGGACCCCCAGCCCGAGCCGATCCGGCGGCGCCTGTTCAAGGTCGCCGCGGAACTCGCCGAACTCGCCGGCTGGATGTCGTACGACGTCGGGCTGCAGCCCACCGCGCAGAAGTACCACGTCCTCGCCCTGCACGCGGCGAAGGAGGCCGGGGACCGGCCGCTCGGTTCGTACATCCTGTCGAACCTGAGCCGGCAGATGATCCACCTCGGCCGCCCCGAGGACGCCCTGGAACTCATCCACCTCGCGCAGTACGGCAGCCGTGACTGCGCGAGCCCCCGCACCCAGTCGATGCTGTATGCGATGGAGGCCCGCGCCTACGCCAACATGGGCCAGCCCGGCCGGTGCAAGCGCGCGGTCAGGATGGCCGAGGACACCTTCGCCGAGGCCGACGAGTGGGACGAGCCGGACCCCGACTGGATCCGCTTCTTCTCCGAGGCCGAGCTGTACGGCGAGAACTCCCACTCCTTCCGCGACCTCGCCTACGTGGCGGGCCGCAGCCCCACCTACGCCTCGCTCGCCGAACCGCTGATGCGGCGGGCCGTCGAACTGTTCGCCGCCGAGGCGGGACGGCACCAGCGGTCGTACGCCCTCAACCTGATCGGCATGGCCACCGTGCACCTCCTCCAGCGCGAACCCGAGCAGGGAGCGGTTCTCGCCACCGACGCCATCAAGGCGGCCAAGAAGGTCCGCTCCGAACGCGTCAACACTCGTATCCGAAAGACGGTCGACACGGCCGTCCGCGACTTCGGCGACCGGGCCGAGGTCGTCGACCTCACCGAACGGCTCGCCGTCGAACTCCCGGAGACCGCCGAGGCGGTCTGACGCCCGGAAACCCCCGGACAGCCCCCGTCCGGTCCCTCGGAAAAGGTCCCCGGAAGAACCCCGGAGACCTCCAGTAACCCCGGAACGCTCCGGAAACGCCCAGAACCCCGGCCGCGGCCGGCCCTCCCGAACTGCCCGACTCGGCTCCCCCATGCCAGGTCATCGGAAGGCCCGCCGCGGCCGGCACCCTTCTCGCGCCGGAACCGGCGCCGCTCACGCGGAGCCGGCCGCCCGCCGTCCCGGTTCCCCAACCGACGGTTGCGGCGCCCCGTGGCGAAGCTTGCGCCACGACAACGATCCGCACCGCCCGCATCCGGCAGTTCATCGACGCGTAACACACCGTGTGCCTTCGTCACGGCGGTGAAACAGCGAGGGGCCTCCACCGAAACGGCGCTGCGCGAATCTCATGGCGCAGAACCGGCCCACCCCTCACGACCCGCCCAGGCTTCGCCCGCACGGGGCCGTACCAACGACGAGGAGACGCCGATGGCACCAGCCATCACCCTTGCCGCAGAAGCGCCCACGCTCTCTGCCGCCAACACGGGGTTCATGCTCATCTGTTCCGCCCTGGTGATGCTCATGACGCCGGGCCTGGCCTTCTTCTACGGAGGCATGGTCCGGGTCAAGAGCACCCTGAACATGCTGATGATGAGCTTCATCAGCCTGGGAATCGTCACCGTCCTGTGGGTGCTGTACGGCTTCTCCATGGCGTTCGGCACCGACTCCGGCGGCCTCGTCGGCTGGAACTCCGACTGGGTCGGCCTCAGCGGCATCGGCCTGACCGAACTGTGGGACGGCACCACCATCCCGCTCTTCGTCTTCCTGGTCTTCCAGATGATGTTCGCCGTCCTGACACCCGCCCTGATCAGCGGCGCACTCGCGGACCGCGTCAAGTTCACCGCGTGGGCGCTGTTCATCGCGCTGTGGGCCACCGTCGTCTACTTCCCGGTCGCCCACTGGGTCTGGGGCTCCGGCGGCTGGGCCTTCGAACTCGGCGTCATCGACTTCGCCGGCGGCACGGCCGTCCACATCAACGCCGGTGCCGCCGCGCTCGGCGTCATCCTGGTGATCGGCAAGCGGATCGGCTTCAAGAAGGACCCGATGCGCCCGCACAGCCTGCCGCTGGTCATGCTCGGCGCCGCGCTGCTGTGGTTCGGCTGGTTCGGCTTCAACGCCGGCTCCTGGCTCGGCAACGACGACGGCGTCGGCGCGCTGATGTTCGTCAACACCCAGATCGCCACCGCCGCCGCCGTCCTCGGCTGGCTCGCCTACGAGAAGATCCGCCACGGCGCGTTCACCACGCTCGGCGCCGCCTCCGGCGCGGTCGCGGGCCTGGTCGCCATCACCCCCGCCGGCGGCGCGGTCACCCCGCTCGGCGCGATCGCCGTCGGCGCCGTCTCCGGCGTCCTGTGCGCCATGGCCGTCGGCCTGAAGTACAAGTTCGGCTACGACGACTCCCTGGACGTCATCGGCGTCCACCTCGTCGGCGGCGTCATCGGCTCCCTCCTCGTCGGACTCCTCGCCAGCGGAAAGGGCCAGTCCGACGTCGAGGGCCTCTTCTACGGCGGCGGCCTCGACCAGTTCTGGAAGCAGTGCGCCGGTGTCTTCGGCGTCCTGGCCTACTCCCTGGTGGTCTCCGCGGTCCTCGCCCTCGTCCTGGACAAGACGATCGGCATGCGGGTCTCCGAGGACGACGAGGTGGCCGGCATCGACCGGGCCGAGCACGCCGAGACCGCGTACGACTACAGCGGTGCCGGTGGCGGCGCCGCCCTCAGCGGCGCCGCCCCGGCGCCCGCAGACCGGGCCGAGAGCAAGAAGGTGGACGCATGAAGCTCATCACCGCCGTCGTCAAGCCGCACCGGCTCGACGAGATCAAGGAGGCCCTGCAGGCCTTCGGGGTCCACGGCCTGACGGTCACCGAGGCCAGCGGCTACGGCCGCCAGCGCGGCCACACCGAGGTCTACCGCGGTGCCGAGTACACCGTCGACCTGGTCCCCAAGATCCGCATCGAGGTGCTGGTCGAGGACGACGACGCCGAGCAGCTGATCGACGTCGTCGTCAAGGCGGCCCGCACCGGCAAGATCGGCGACGGCAAGGTCTGGTCGATCCCCGTCGACACGGCCGTACGGGTCCGGACCGGCGAGCGCGGTCCCGAAGCGCTCTGAGACAGACCGACGGAACAGGAGTCGCCGGGTGACGAGCACGGACACGCACGACGGAACACAGAACCCGGGACCCGGCGGCTACGCGGCGGCCCGGCTGCGCCTCCTCACCGGCACGGCGCGGTCCGGGCCGCCGCGCCGTGCCGCCCTCGCCCGGCTCACGGACGACTGGCTCGCCGCACTGTTCACCGCGGGCACCGGACACCCGCGCGGAACCTCCCTGATCGCGGTCGGCGGCTACGGGCGCGGCGAACTGTCCCCGCGCAGCGACCTCGACCTGCTCCTGCTGCACGACGGCAGCGACCCCGCAGCCGTCGCCGCCCTCGCCGACCGGCTCTGGTACCCCGTGTGGGACCTGGGCATCGCCCTCGACCACTCCGTACGCACCCCGGCCGAGGCCCGCCGCACCGCCGGCGAGGACCTCAAGGTCCAGCTGGGCCTCCTGGACGCCCGGCACCTCGCCGGGGACCTCGGACTCACCACCGCCCTGCGCACCACCGTCCTCGCCGACTGGCGCAACCAGGCACCCCGACGCCTCCCCGAACTCCGGGAGCTCTGCGCCGAACGCGCCGAACGGCAGGGCGAGCTGCGGTACCTCCTGGAACCCGACCTCAAGGAGGCCCGCGGGGGGCTGCGCGACGCCACCGCGCTGCGCGCCGTCGCCGCCTCCTGGCTCGCCGACGCCCCGCGCGAGGGACTCGCGGACGCCCGCCGCCGGCTCCTCGACGTACGGGACGCGCTGCACCTGACGACCGGCCGCGCCACCGACCGGCTCGCCCTCCAGGAGCAGGACCAGGTCGCCGCCGGACTCGGCCTGCTCGACGCCGACGCCCTGCTGCGCCAGGTGTACGAAGCCGCCCGGGCCATCGCGTACGCCGGCGACGTCACCTGGCGCGAAGTGGGACGCGTGCTGCGCTCCCGGGCCGTGCGGCCGCGGCTGCGCGCCCTCATCGGCGGCGGGAAGCAGAACGCCGAGCGCTCGCCGCTGGCCGAGGGCGTCGTCGAGCAGGACGGCGAGGCGGTCCTCGCCCGTGCCGCCCGCCCCGAACGCGACCCCGTCCTCCCGCTGCGCGCCGCGGCCGCCGCCGCACAGGCGGGACTCCCGCTGTCGCTCCACGCCGTCCGGCGCCTCGCCGCCACCGCGCGTCCGCTGCCCGTGCCCTGGCCCGCCGAGGCCCGCGAACAACTGGTGACCCTGCTGGGCGCCGGCCGCCCCACGGTCGACGTCTGGGAGGCGCTGGAGGCGGAAGGCCTGATCACACGGCTGCTGCCGGACTGGGAACGGGTCCGCTGCCGCCCGCAGCGCAACGCGGTGCACGTCTGGACCGTCGACCGGCACCTCATCGAGACCGCCGTCCGCGCCTCCGGGTTCACCCGGCGCGTGCACCGCCCCGACCTGCTCCTGGTCGCCGCGCTGCTGCACGACATCGGCAA
>NZ_LIRG01000451.1 GCF_001419695.1 Streptomyces prasinopilosus | reverse complement strand
ACGACCTGGCCCTCGCCGGGCGGGAGAGCACCGGCGAGGGCCAGGTCGTCGACATGGCCCTCATCGAACCGATCCTCACCGCGCTCGGACCCCAGCCCACCTGGTACGACCAGCTCGGCCACGTCCAGCCGCGCACCGGCAACCGCTCCCAGAACAACGCCCCGCGCGGCACCTACCGCACCGCCGACGGCACCTGGGTCGCCGTCTCCACCTCGGCCCAGTCGGTCGCCGAGCGGGTGATGCGGCTGGTGGGGCGGCCCGAGCTGGTCGACGAGCCCTGGTTCGCCACCGGTGCCGGCCGCGCGGAGCACGCGGACGCCCTCGACGAGGCGGTGGGCGGCTGGATCGCCCGCCGCACCCGTGCCGACGTGCTCGCCGCCTTCGAGAAGGCCGAGGCCGCGGCGGCGCCCGTCCAGGACGTACGGGACGTGATGGCCGACCCGCAGTACCGGGCCCTGGACACGATCACCACGGTGGACGACCCCGAGCTGGGCCCGCTGCGCATGCAGAACGTCCTCTTCCGGCTCTCGCACACCCCCGGCGCGATCCGCTGGGCGGGCCGCCCGCACGGCGCCGACACCGACGAGGTCCTGACCGCGCTGGGCCTCACCCCGGCCGAGCTGACGGCCCTGCGCGCGGAAGGCGCGCTGTGACGGCACCGCCCCCGCTGACCTGGCTGTACGCGCCGGGCGACCGGCCGCGTGTGGTGGCAAAGGCGCTCGCCTCCGGGGCCGACGTGGTGGTGATCGACCTGGAGGACGCCGTCGCCCCCGACCGCAAGGCGTACGCCCGTGCCGCCTGCGCCGAGCTGCTGAGCGACCCGCAGCCGGTCCCGGTCCACGTCCGGGTCAACGCCCTGGCCGGCCCGTGGGGCGAGGCCGACCTCGCCGCCGTCGCCCCGGCCGGGGGCCTGGCGGGCCTGGCCGGCCTGCGGCTGCCCAAGGTGTCCTCGCCCGCCGACGTCGTCCGGGTCGCCCGGCGGACCGCGTCCGCCCGGGGCGGCGCGCCCGGTCTGCACGCGCTGCTGGAGACGGCCCTCGGCATCGAGCGGGCGCACGATGTGGCCACCGCCCACCCGGCCCTGCGCGGCATCTCGATCGGCGAGGAGGACCTGCGGACCGACCTCGGCGTGCACGACGACGCGGGCCTCGACTGGTCCCGCTCCCGGGTGGTCGTCGCCGCGCGGGCGGCGGGCCTGGCCCCGCCCGCCCAGTCCGTCCACCCGGACATCCGCGACCTGGACGGTCTCCGCGCCTCCTGCGCCCGGGGCCGCGCCCTGGGCTTCCTGGGCCGCGCCGCCGTCCACCCGCGCCAGCTGCCGGTCATCGCGTGCGCCTACCTGCCCACCCAGGAGGAGATCGAGCGGGCGGAGACGGTCGTCAAGGCGGCGGCCGGCGAACAGGGCGCCCAGGCGCTTCCCGACGGCCGCTTCGTCGACGCGGCGGTGGTGGCGGCCGCCCGGCGGGTCCTGTCCCTGGCCCGCCGCCCGTGAGGCCCCGCGCACACGCCCGTGGGGCGCCCGGAGTCCCCGGACGCCCCACGACGTCGTTCCCGTGCCACGGGCCGCCGGCCCGGCGGACCGTCAGCTCTTCTTCGCCGACCCGGCCCCGTCCTTGGAGCGCGCGTCCCCGGAGTCCGCGGTCCCGGCCCCCGTGTCCCCGGCGCCCTCGGCCTTCGCGTCACCCGGCCCGGCGGCGTCGTCGCCCGCCGCGCCGTCGCCGGTCTCCGGGCTCACGTCACCCTTAGCGCTCGCGCCGGCCTTCGGGCTCGCGCCGGCCTTCCCCCCGGCGTCCGGCTTCTTCGCCCCGGTCTCTTCCTTCGCCTTTGGGGACCCCGCCCCGCCGTCCTCGCCGGCGCTCTCCGACTCGGCCGTCCCGGTTCCGGAACCGCCCCCGGCCGCGTCCGTGGTGCCGTCGCCCCCGGCGGAACCGTCCGTCGTGCCCCCGGCGCCGGCCGCGCCCGGCTCCACCGCGGTCTCGCGTCCCGGGCGCCGCTTCGCCGACACCACGAAGTACACGACCGCGAGCACGAACACGATCATCGCGGTCCAGTTGTTCAGCCGCAGGCCCAGGATCTCGCGGGCCTCGTCGACGCGCATGTACTCGATCCAGAAGCGGCCCGCGCAGTACGCGGCGACGTACAGGGCGAACGCCCGCCCGTGGCCGAGCTTGAAGCGGCGGTCCGCCCAGATGACCAGCAGGGCGACGCCCACGCACCACAGCGACTCGTAGAGGAACGTCGGGTGGTAGTACCCCGGTACCCGGCCGCCCTCCGTGGAGGTGATGTGCAGGGCCCAGGGAAGGTCCGTCTCCCGCCCGTACAGCTCCTGGTTGAACCAGTTGCCCCAGCGTCCGATCGCCTGCGCCAGCGCCAGACCGGGGGCCAGGGCGTCGGCGTACGGCGGCAGGGCGATGCCCCGGCGCCGGCAGCCGATCCAGGCACCCACCGCGCCCAGCGCGACGGCGCCCCAGATGCCGAGGCCGCCCTCCCAGATCTTGAAGGCGTCGACCCAGTTCCGGCCCTCGCCGAAGTAGAGCTGGTAGTCGGTGATCACGTGGTAGAGGCGACCACCGACCAGGCCGAACGGGACGGCCCAGAACGCGATGTCCCAGGCGGTTCCCTTCTGGCCGCCGCGTGCCACCCACCGGCGGTCGACGATCCAGAGGGCGACGAAGAGGCCGGCGAGGATGCTGAAGGCGTAGCCGCGGAGCGGAACGGGGCCGAGGTGCAGCACCCCGCTCGACGGACTGGGAATGTAGGCAAGTTCCATGGCAGGGTCGACGCTACCGCGCCGGACCGGCCCCACGGCGGGCGGTCCGGCTACGGGTCCATAACGGGAAGGCTCGCGGCCCTACTGCCGGTTGGCCTCCTCCACCATCTTCCTCAGCTTCGCCGGGGTCATCGTGCGGTCCTGGTAGATGTTCTCGTCGCCGAGCAGGACGGTCGGCGTGCCGGGGAAGCGGCCCTTCTGGAAGGCCTCGTTGGACTTGGCGACCCAGCTGTTGTGCGTGCCGTCCTCCACGCAACTGCGGAAGGCGGGGGTGTCGAGGCCCTTGACCTTGCCGGCCAGCTCGATCAGCTCGGCGTTGTCGGCGAAGGCGTCGTCCGTCTCCGGGGGCTGGTCGTCGAACAGCACGTCGTGGTACTCGGTGAACTTGCCGGCGTCCTGGGCGCAGGCCGCCGCGTTGGCGGAGTTGCGGGAGCCGGTGCCGCCCATGTTCCCGTCGATCAGCGTGACGAGGTGGTACTCGATCTTCAGCTGGCCGGACTCGGTCAGCTCGTGGAGGGTGGGCCGGTACGCCAGTTCGAAGGACTTGCAGGCGGGGCAGCGGAAGTCCTCCCACACGGTGAGGGTGGACTTGGCGCTCTCCTTGCCGACCGGGATGGCCAGGCCGTCCTTGCCGAGCGCCCCCGAGGGCGCCACCACCGGGCCCGCCTCCTCTCTGCCGTCGTCCTTGCCCGCGTTGGCGGCGACCACGCCGATCACCGCCGCGAGTGCCAGGACGCAGACCACGCTCGCCCCCACGATCAGGGTGCGGCGACGCCTGTCCGCCGACTTCTGCTTCTCGCGCTCGACCGCCAGCCGCTCACGGGCGGTGCGCTTTCCCTCACGGTTCTTCTCGCTCACACCCCGCAGAACGAACCGGGGAGGCGCTGCGCGCCTCCCCGGACCCAGATCCACCCGTACGAGGGACCCGTATGACCAACGGCGGAGCGTCTGCCGGGGACGGGGCTCCGGCGCCGGCGTCCCGGGTGCGGGACGGCCGGGCCGGAGCCGGTGCGGCCGGACCCGGCCGCACACGCCGTCAGGACCGGCCGCGTACGCCCTCGGCCAGCTCGCCCGCGAGCGCCCGTACGGCCTGGAGGCCCGCGGCCGGGTCGGGGGCGTCCAGCAGGCGTTTGACGAAGGCCGATCCGACGATCACGCCGTCGGCGAAGCGGGCGACCTCGGCGGCCTGGGCGGCGTCGGAGACGCCGATCCCGACGCACACCGGCAGGTCGGCGCGGCTCGCCCGGGCGCGGGCCACGAGGTTCTCGGCCTGGGTGCCGACGGACTCGCGGGTACCGGTGACGCCCATGAGGGAGGCGGCGTAGACGAAGCCGCTGCCCGCCGCGGTGATCTCGGCGAGCCGTTCGTCCCTGCTGCTGGGCGCGACGACGAAGACGGTCGCCAGGCCGTGCTTGCCGGCGTGTTCCCGCCACAGGGCCGACTCCTGGACGGGCAGATCGGGCAGGATGCAGCCGGCGCCGCCCGCCTCGGCGAGTTCGGCGGCGAACCGCTCGACGCCGTAGCGGTCGACGGGGTTCCAGTACGTCATGACGAGGATCGGCTTCCCGGTGGCCCGGTGGGCCTCCCGGACCGTGCGCAGCACGTCGGCGATCCGCACGCCGCCGCGCAGGGCGATGTCGTCGGCGGTCTGGATGACGGGCCCGTCGAGGACGGGGTCGCTGTGCGGCAGGCCCACCTCCACGACGTCGGCGCCGCC
>NZ_LIRG01000450.1:1058-1185 GCF_001419695.1 Streptomyces prasinopilosus | reverse complement strand
CCGACTTCGACCTCGACGCCAGCGCGCTGATGTGCAGCGGCGGCCGGATCATGGGGGACGAGTGGTTCATCTTCTACAACCAGCTCCACAGCCCGGACGGCTCGGTGGAGCACACCGGCGACAACCT
>NZ_LIRG01000450.1:693-994 GCF_001419695.1 Streptomyces prasinopilosus | reverse complement strand
GCCAGGAACTCGCCCGCTACGACCTCTCGGAGGACGCCTCCACGGAAACCGCGATGATCTTCGGTGAGCTCTACCGCTATCAGGGGGAGTGGAAGTTCAGGGCGGTGGGTCAGGGGTACGCGTCCGGGCTGCGGGGCATCGCCCTAGACTTCGGAGTCAATGTTTCGTAAAGCCGACTACGGCAGCGGGGAGAGTCTCCTCCGGACATCGTCCGGGGGAGTCCCCCACACATGATGGGGTAGCCAGTGGTTCTGAAAACCTTCGGCTGGTCGTTCGCGGTCACCGCGCTCGGCCTGGTCGC
>NZ_LIRG01000450.1:0-686 GCF_001419695.1 Streptomyces prasinopilosus | reverse complement strand
CGAGGCGGTCGACCTCGCCCTCACCGACAAGGACCGCTACCAGGAACTGGTCACCGACGCCCACCCGTCGATCGCCGCCTTCGGTGGCATGTTCCTGCTGATGATCTTCCTGGACTTCATCTTCGAGGACCGGGACATCAAGTGGCTGACCTGGATCGAGCGTCCGCTGTCCAAGCTCGGCAAGGTCGACATGCTGTCGGCCTGCATCGCGCTGATCGTCCTGCTGATCGCCTCCCTCACGGTCGGGGCCAACGCCCACCAGCACGGCGGCCTGCACGTGGACAAGGCGGAGACCGTCCTCCTCGCCGGCATCGGCGGTCTGATCACCTACATGATCGTGGGCGGGCTCTCCGGCTACTTCGAGAACCGGCTCGAGGAGTCGGAGGAGCGTGAGCACGAGGAGGAGGAGAAGGCCGCGCGGGCCGGCAAGCCCAGGACGGCCCTCGCCATCGGCGGCAAGGCCGCGTTCTTCATGTTCCTCTACCTCGAGGTCCTGGACGCGTCCTTCTCCTTCGACGGCGTGATCGGCGCCTTCGCCATCACCAACGACATCGTGCTGATGGCCCTGGGTCTCGGCATCGGCGCCATGTACGTGCGTTCGCTGACGGTCTACCTGGTCCGCCAGGGCACCCTCGACGAGTACGTCTTCCTGGAGCACGGCGCGCACTACGCGATCGGCGCCCTCG
>NZ_LIRG01000045.1 GCF_001419695.1 Streptomyces prasinopilosus | reverse complement strand
ACGCCGCCGAGACCGCCCTGAAGGCGGCCGGCTGGGAGACCGTCGGGGACTGGGACGCCGTCGACACCGGCTACACCATCCGGGTTCGCCGCATCTGACCCGTCGCCCCCCTTTCCCCCGGGCTCGCCTCCGGCACTGCCGCGGGCGGGCCCGCCCNNCAAAGGGGGCGGGCCCGCCCCCTTTGGAGCCCTCATGAGCGAGAACACCTACACCGACCCGCCCGGCATGCCCGACGACGAGCGGATGACGCCGGCGGAACTCCGCGTCGTCCGCGAGTACCTGGGCCTCAGCCCGGAGTGGCTCGCCGCCCACCTGAACGTGTCCGGGCGGACCGTCCGCCACTGGGAGCAGGGCAAGTACGCCATCCCCGACGGGGTCCGCTTGGAGATAGAAGACCTTGAGCGGCGTACCGGGGAGTTCGTGTCCGGGATCGTCGACGCGCTGATGGACCTGCCCGACCCGGCGGTGATCACGTATCGGGACGATGCCGAGTACCGGGCCGCGCACCCTGATGCCGAGTTCCCCGCGTCCTGGCATCGGGCGGTCGTCGCCCGCGTCGCGCAGGAGGTGCCGGCCCTGGCCATCGCCTACCCGGACGTGGCCACCGCTGGTGCGCTGGTCCAGGCCGCGCGGCAGGGGGTGCGACGGTGACCTGCAAGGCGCTGATGTCGTCGTGCGGCGCCCTCTACGGTCTGGCACGGAAGTAGGTCCGGCCCGCGTCACACGATGAAGCCCCCGCGTAAAGGCGGGGGCTTCATCGTGTTTGGGTTTGACGTGCGACCGCCCCGCTCCACGGGGGGAGAGCGGGGCGGAAGACCCAGCGCTCGCCCGGCTGTACGGCCGGCGACCTCCCGGGTGCCACGGTCTCCCGCGGCAGACGAGCGAGCGCCGTCTCAGGATGGCACGCCGGTTTCGATGATGTCGCGGATACGGCTGGAGGCGTCACGCTTGGCCTCCCGGGCCGCGTCGTGCATGCCGGGCAGGGTGGCCTCCAGCTCAAGGTCGGGAGCAAGTTCACGGACACGCTCGAGGACGGCTAGGAGCTGGTCCCGGGTCGGCTTCATGTGCGGCTGCCACCACTGGGGCGGTTCGACCGTGAGAGGCACGCTGACGACTCTGATGGCGGCCTTCTCGCCGCGCTCGTCGACCTGGATGTAGCCGTCTGGGTGGCGGTCGAAGACCTCGCAGCGAAGGACGCGCCCGGTGGGCCCGTCGTCGATGGTCATGTCAGCGTCTTGGGGGACATCGCTGGGGTTGATGCCGTTGGCGGTGAGCCAGGCGCAGACGGCCTTGCGGCGGTCGCCGTCGGGGTACTTGGCCATCAGGCACCGCCTTGGGTGGGCGGGTTGAGGGCTTCGTCCCAGATGAAGTCGCAGCGGGCGCAGCGGCGCTCCAGCCGCTCGGGGAAGTCTGAGTTCCACGGGAGTTCGCTGTCTGTGCGTGGTTCGGCTTTCACCTTGTGTTCGGTGTACGCCTGGTCGTAGCTGCACTTGGGGCAGGCCGTCTCGTTGCCGGAGAACGGCGGCAGGGGCTCGGGGGAAGGTGTCATGCGTCTACGGTCCCGCGTTTCCGGGCGGACGTTCCCCCCGGTCATGGGGGAGGCCCGGCAGTGTGCTGGGGGCACGACTGCCGGGCCGGTCTCGGGTCGGGGCGGGTCAGCCCCAGGCGGTGTCCGCGGAGGCCGTGGACGGCCCGTCAGAGCCTTCGTCGTCGCCCTGTGCGCTGCCGGCGGGTTCGGTGCCCCAGCCGGTGTCGTGTGCGGGGGCGGGTGCTCCCCATCCGGTGTCGGGGGGTGCGGCGCTGTCGGTGGTGACGGCCGCGGTGAGGGCGGCGGCGGTGAGGGACAGGCCGGCGAGGAGGTGCCGTAGTGGCGTGCGCATAGGGCGGTCCTTTCTTCAGTTAGGGGTGTGGGCACGATAGCGGGGCGCCTGACCCGAATTCTCGTTCCTCCGGTCCTGCTGCGAACCCCTTTGCCCGTCAACGTTGTTACCTGGCAGTAGACGTTTTTGGGTGTGGGGAGGATGCGGGGGTACGAGCGTCGGGGGACGCCCCACGGCAAATCTGCCCTACGCTGATTGCATCCTCAACATTGTGGTGGTGCGGGTTTCCGCAGTGCGGGTTTCCGCATTTGATCTTTCTGTTTCCGCGGGGGAATCAAAGCCTTGGCCATAACCGATGCGCAAAGTAGCGGCGGGTTTCTGTCGAACAACGCGCTCGCCCTGTACGCGGCCTGCGCACGCCGCGACATCCACACGATCACGGACCTGATCGCCCATCACCCCGACGCCGAAACGGAACTCCTCACCTGGGGCCTCATCTCCGGCCCCCACACGCCCGGCGGCCCGCCGCCCGCGGTCCGCGACCCCAAGGGAGCGTTGCAGCACCGCACGGACCAGGTCCTCGCCGAAGCCGAACGGCACGTCGCCATGTTGCAGGCGATCCCCGACTTATCGGCGCAGCTCACCCACGCCTACCAGGCGGTGCAGATACGTTCCGGCGGCTCCAGCGTCTACCTGGACGACCCGGACACGGTCAACTCCCGCCTCCAGGACGTCGTCGGATCCGCCCGGCGGGAGATCCTGGCCGCGCAACCGGGCGGCCCGCGCTCCCCGGACCTCCTCGAACTCGCCGTGTCCCGGGACGGGGCGGCCCTGGACCGGGGGGTGGAGCTGCGCACCATCTACCGGGACACGGTGCGGGACCACCCGGTGACCGCCCGGTACGCGCGGACCATGTCGACACGGGCGACGGGCCGGCCCGCGCAGTACCGGACGCTGGAAAGCGCCTTCGAACGGATGATCGTCGTGGATCGGGAGCAGGCGTTCCTCTCCGACCACATCACGCCGGGCGGGCCCGCGCATGCGGCGTGGCTGGTGACCGATCCGGCGGTGGTGGCGGTGCTGGCCCGGGTGTTCGAGGCGACGTGGATGCGGGCCCGGCCGTGGGCGGGACAACTCCGCGCGCGGCGCGGGGATGTGCGGGACACGCTGGGCGCGCGGGGCGGGGCCGGCGTGGAGGGGGTACGGACGTCGCGGTCCCAGCGGGAGATCATGCGGCACCTGTGCTCGGGGTTCTCGCAGCCGACGATCGCCCGCCGGTTCGGGGTGTCGGAACGGAAGCTGGAGAAGGAGATCGCCGTCCTGAAGGGCCTGTGGGGGGTGTCGACGATGAACGAGCTGATCTATCACTGGGCGCAGTCGGTGGACTGCCGGGTCGACGACAGCGCCCCCGCGGGCGAGCCGGCGGGGGAAGCGGCGGCGTAGCCTGGCATGCGAGTGCCCCCGCCTGATTTCCCCAGGCGGGGGCGCTTCCGTGTGCGTGGGTCAGACTCGGGGGAGCACGATCCGTCCGTCTTCGAGGAGGCGGCGCCAGAAGGTGCCTTCGGACTCGTGGGCGACGCGGGTGGCTTCGACGGGGTCTTCGGTGGTCAGGATGGGCTCCCAGTCGTTGGAGCTGGGGGTACTACGTACCGTCCCGTCGACCTGGTACGTGGCCATGGTCGGTGTCCTCACGTCTCGGTGGTGGTGTGGTGGTGGGCGTCGCGGTGTGCCCCGCAGGCCTGCCCGAACAGATCAGCCCGGCAGGGCCCGGGGCCTTCGTAGACGTGATGCCCGATCGTGGCAACGGGAATGGTCTCCTGGCCGGGCAGCGGCGCGGGGACGGGGAGGGCGAGACGCTCCTCGATGGTCTCGATCCGGGCGGGCACCCGGCGCCGCGCTGTACGGCTCGTCACGCGTCCTCCAGCCCGCCGCCAATGACCAGCCGAAGTCGTGCTCGCGTAGGCATCGGGTCACTGCCGGGGACGGGCCAGTTGTCGGCCACGACGCCGTACGCCTTCGGCGGTTCCCAGTGGCGGTCGTAGTGCCACACGGCGGCCTCCTTGTACAGACGCGCCCACGACGCCTCCTGTCCCTCTCCGTCGGCCAGCAGGTATGAGGTGACCAGGCCGCCAGCGTTGGGGATTGGTTCGGGTCCGGGGCTGGAAAGACGCTGGGTGCGGAGGTCTCGGCCCCACGGTTCGTGACGCCGGCAGTACCAGACCGCTGTCCTCCAGCCGGTTTCCTGATCCACGGTGTAGTCGTGGCCTACGGCGTGCTGTCCACACAGGCCGGCCCGTCGGATCATCGGTGCGGCGCACGTCCGCTGTTCCCAGCCGTCGCGCTTGTCCTCGTAGCGGGGACGGTCGGCGTAGACGAGGTCTGCAAGGCGGGACTGCCTGGTGGGGGAGTTTTTGTCGAGGATCGCCGAGGCGCGCTTCCTCCAGTTGATGAAGTTGCCGTCGCTGTCGTAGCGGTTGGGGTCGCGTACAGCGAGCCAGGCGAGAAGGAGGATCAGTTCACGGGCTTCGGGGGTCATCCGCTGGTCTTGATAGACGCGGGCCACGAGGGCGTCGTAGCCGTCGCTGCCGCTGCCGCCGCCCTTCCTCTTGCGCTTTCGTGCGGGCGTGGCCTGGACGTGCGCGAGGTGCAGTGCTGCTCCCACGGTCAGGCCTCCCCGTGTGACGGGCGGTCGAACAGGGACTGAAGGGACCGGCGCTCCGCGACGCGCTGCCGGTGCTTCCACAGCTTCCAGGCGAGCGTGAGCAGGTCGGCCGCCAGGATCAGCGCCCAGAACGGGAGCATGAAGCCAGCAGCCAGGCGGGAGCCGACGGCTATGACGACGATGGCCGCGGTGGATGTGAGGCCGACGAGGAACGTGAGCCAGGCCTGCCAGTGGAGCGGGGTCTGGTCGTCTTCGGGGGTGCGGGTGATGATGCCGACGAGCGTGTGGAGAATGACGCCGACGACCAGGGCCATGATGAGCGGGGTCACGTCGTGGGCTCCTTCGGCTGATCGGTGATCGGGGCGAGGAGGGCGCGCATCTCGCGCACGTACTTCACGCGGTGCTCGTTCCACCCGTGCTTGGCCGCGATCTCCTCAAGGGCGTCGTCGTCCCAGCCGATCAGGACGCCCCACAGGTAGGCGTCGTGCCGGTCAGCGGTCCAGTCCCGGGTCTCTCCGACGGCGACCCGCATGTAGTTCTGCACGGCGACCACGGCCCGTCCCACGCCGCCGAGGGTGTGCCGGTGCCAGTCCCACGCCTTGAACATGGCCTGCGCGGCCTCACGGGTCTCCGCGCGGTCATGCTCGGTGTCCTCAAGCTGGTCGTACAGCTCGTTGAGGGCCGCTTCGGTGAACTCGTCCAGGGGCTGCCGACCGGTCTTCTCGGCGAGCGTGACCGGTGGGGTGAGCTGTCCGGCGGCAAGGAGGAGGTGTTCCTCCCACAGGGGGCGCAGGAGACCGCCGTAGGTCTGGGGGCGGGACATCCAGCCACAGGCGCAGACGGCCATCCAGCGGCCGTTGGGGACGTCCACGGTGCGGGGGAGGTGCTGGGTGACGATGTCGACGTGGTCGGGGCAGACAGAGCCGTGGGAGGGGCCGCGGGTGACCTGGTGCCAGCCGTCGCCGGACCAGGACGGTCGGGCCGGCTTCCGGCCGTTCATGCGGGCGGTCATGTCGAACTCGCGGAGGCAGCCGGGGTACAGGCAGTTGCGGAGGGACGGGGCGTTGACGACGGATTCGCGGATGGCGTCGGCGATGGCTTGTTCGGGGGTGGTTCCTTGGTTGGCTGCGTCGGTGAGGCTGATGAGCCCGAGGAGGCGGTCCCAGGCTGTCGACTGCTCGGTCACGTGGTGGGCTCCTTGCTCTCAAGGGTGTCCAGGGTCGGGCAGGGGTGGGGGATGTACGCCACCCACTCCTCGTCCCGGGGGCCCGTACGGCGGCGTACCGAGCACTCCCGGCACCAGGTGCGCCCCATGTGCTGAACGGGCGCGTGGAGGTCCGTGAGGCGCTTCTTCGCGTCCTGCCAGGTGCCGGCGCAGACGTGGAGGGCCTCGGCGGCGAGGAGCCGGCAGTGGCGGATCGTCTTGAGGATGGCGACCATGTCGACCTCCTCCAGCGGCCGGTCCAGGGCGGACCAGGCGACGAACTCGACGCTGTCGTCCGGGTAGGCCTGGTCGGCGAGGTCCTTGCGGGCGCGTTCGGCTTCCTTCTGCCAGGCGGCGGCGAGTTTCTCCATGGCGGCCAGGCGCTGCTCGATGCCGACGAGCTTGGCGCGTCCGGATCGGGTGGCGGCTTTCGTGGCGACGAGTTCGTCTTCTTCGGCCCATTCGATGAGGACGGGCCAGGGCATGTCGGGGGAGGCTTTGACGACGCGGGCGAGTTCGCTGCGCCAGTGCTCCAGTTCCTCCTCGGGCGTCCGCTCCTGGCCGGTCACGGGTACACCTCACTGAGCAGGCTGTCCCAGTACTCGTCTTCGCAAGCCTGCTCGTGCTCCTCGAACGCCTCGAGGGTGCAGCCCTCCACGGTGCACGGCCATGGGTCGACGAGGCGTTCCGGCTGGCCTTCCTGGTCGGGATGGTCGGGATCGAGCTCGGTGATCTTCTTGCCGTGCGGGCAGTACGTGCCATGCGCTTCCTGCTGCTCAATGACGCGGTCCTGGCATTCGGGGGCAGGGCAGTTCTCGATGAGGCCCTTGTGCGCGGTGGGCGCGCCGGTCTGGTCGTAGCCGTCGTGGGTGACGTTGATGGTCACGGGCTGGTCCTCTCGGGGTTGGCCAGGCGCAGCACCGCGTCTGCGTGGCAGGGGAGCGACTCCGAGCACCAGCAGATAAGGTCCCGGCCGGCGAGGTCGCGGCGGATCCGCTCCAGAAGCGTCGGGTGGGCGTGGACCCACGTCTCGTACAGCTCCACGGCGAGGGCGTGGGCGTCGCGCTGGTCGTTGGCGGGGACGAAGTCGTTCAGGCCGAGGGGGCGGTGCTGGTGGGCGTGGCCGGCCCATTGGACGGCCCAGCCGGTGCCGGTGTTGGTGCGGACGACGGCCCAGGGGTTACCGAAGGGGGTTCCGCGGCCGACGTAGGCGGCGCCTTCGGAGGCCTTCCACCCACGGGTGCGCTTCCGTTGGATACGGGTCGGCATCATGCCTCCGTCATGGCCGGGTCGCCGTTGGGCTCCCCGGGGTCGACCTCGGGGTGGGTGAAGCGGATCGGCTTGCCCAGGGATCGGGCGTAGGCGATCTCCGCGGTGGTGCTGTCGCCGATGTAGTCCCCGACCACCAGAACCTCGTCCGCGAGGCGGATCTTCGCGCGGTGCAGGTCGTCCAGCCGCACCTTCAGCGCCTCGGCCTCCATCGGGTCGGCCCACAGGGGGTGGGGCTCCTTCATGTTGCAGCCCGGCTTGACGACGATGTGCCCGGCGGCGGTCTCTACCCGGTCGGCGTCGGCCATCTGGTCCATGAAGCGGGTAGAGCCGCAGATGGCGACGATGCGGGGGATGTTCAGGCGGGTCTTGGCGTCGGTGAGCTTCTCTTCGGCGGTGAGGAGCTGCGGGTAGGTCATCGGTTCTCCTGGTCGTGGCGGTGGGCGTTGGGGTGAACCCAGTCGACGGTTATGAGGTAGGCCCAGGCGATGACGGCGGCGGCGATGAGCGGGCCGGCCAGCGGGGCGGGTATGTCCACGGGCGGCATCAGGCGTCCTGCTGCGCTTCGATGCCGAGGATGTGTACCGGGTCCATCGGCGGGAGCTTCGGCGGCCCGGGCTCGGCGGGCTGCATCTCGTCGGCCAGGCGGCTCGGGCCCGGGTTGTCGTCGGTGAGCGCGGCGCCGACCTCGTACAGCAGGCGTGCGGCTTCGGGGCCGATCTCACGCTCGTCGCGCCAGACGCGGAGCACACCGAGGGCGCGCTGTACGGCGTCGGCGGCGATGCGATCGCGGAGGGCGGTCTGGTCGGCGGTGGGCTGGGCCATGGTGGGCTCCCGGGTGTTGGGGGCGTAGATGTCAGGTTGCCGTGGTTTGGGGCGCGGCTTCCCCCGGCCCGGATGCGGGCGTGCGGGGCGGTTCAGGCGAGCTGCTGCTGGCGGGTCTCGGCGTCGACTTCGACGGCGCCGCCGTGCTCGTCGATGAGGGCGCGGACGTCTGCCGGCGGCACGTCGAGGAACAGGCGGCCCTTGGCGAGCTCGGGGTCGCCGGACAGGAACAGTTCGGCCGTGTCCTCGGGGTGGTCCCAGTCGGCGTCGAGGCCGGGGTGGAGGAACACCTCGTCGTACAGGTCGGTGCCGGACTGGTTGGAGGTGGTGATGCGGTGGCCGTCGGTGAGGGTGATGAGGCGGTCGCCCGGTTCGGGGGTCTCGGTGATCGAGGTGGCGCGCACGCAGTCCAGGACGGTGACGTCGTTGCCGTCGGTCAGTCGGAAGCGTGCGGTGCCGAAGACCGGGTCGTCGCAGTTGAGGCAGGTGCAGGGGTGTGCGCGGTAGGTGTCGTGCAGGGTGGTGATGCTGCCGTGGTAGCGGACGAGGGTGCCGGGGGTCCAGGCGATGGTCGGGTTGAGCACGGTGGGCCTTCCGGCAGGGGTGGTTGGAATGAGTTCACCGTACCGTTTCATGCATGGCAATGCAATGCAT
>NZ_LIRG01000449.1 GCF_001419695.1 Streptomyces prasinopilosus | reverse complement strand
GGCGTCCAGGTCGGCGGCGAGGCGGGAGGCCGGGAGGCCGGCGGCGGGCGCGGAGGGGACGGGGGTGCCCCGGTAGCCGATCGGGCCCTCGTCGTGGCGTTGGTAGTAGCCGGTGAACCCCTTGCCGGCGGGGGCCTCGATGAAGCGGACCCCGGTGAGCTGGGTCTCGCCGCCGCCGGAGTTGCGGGTGATGTCGAGGCGGTAGTGGCGGAAGGCGGGCATGTCGGCGCGGGGGCGCAGGAAGAACTCCCTCGTCTCGAAGCGGTCGGTGAACCGCTCGCCGATCCGCACGTCCAGGGGCGTCCAGTCGTTGCCGTCGTGGGAGCCGAGGAGGGTCCAGTCGCGCGGGTCGCGCTCGGCGAAGTCGTTCGCGGACGTCAGGGCGTACGAGGTGAGGGCGGCGGGACGGGCGAGGGTGAAGTCGAGCACCGCGACGTCCTCGCCGGCCAGCCACTTGTCCCGGGACCCGTCGAGGAGGTTCTCCGCGATCTCCCCCGCTTCCTCGAACTCGTCGCTCGCCTCGACGTCGGTGGCCTCGACCTCGTTCGACAGCGTGTGCAGGACGACCACGCCGGAGTTGCCGCGCTGGTCGCGCCAGGTCACCCGCTCGACGGGGGCGGGGCCGCCGTCGTCGACCAGGATCCGCAGGTCGTGGGAACGGTGCCAGCCGCCGCCCCAGCCCTCCTCGGTGCGGAAGCGGTGCAGGTGGTGCGGGCCGGAGACCGGGGTGTCCGGCAGGCCCTCCGCGTAGGGCCGCCTGCCGGTGAGACGGCCCCGGTACTCGTACGCCGTGCCGTCGGCGGCACGGTGGACGTCGTGGAAGTCCGACATGTTGGACTGGAAACTGACGGCGGTCTCGGTTCCGTCGTCGCCCCGCCAGCCGAGCTGCGCGGGCAGGGAGTGCTCGTCCCGGTCGATGTGGAACAGCAGCCGGGAAGCCGCCTGCCAGGGGCGGGACGGGGAACCGTGGGCGGGACGGCGCTCGGTCCGGTACGTGAAGACCGAGTCCCGGGCGGCCTGCGCGGTCCGCGCGCGCTCGGAACGGCCGCGCTCGGCTACGGGGTCCAGCGTGATCCGGTAGAGCCGGAACGTACTGCGGGCCTCGGCGGAGGAGCGTATCTCCAGGGTGTTGGTGCCGGCCTTGAGGAGATGGCCGGGCACCGCGAAGACGTTGTCCTGCGGGAGGTCGCCGCCGCCGGGCACGGTGAGCCCCTCGGCCAGCGCCTCCCCCTGCAGCAGGACGTCGACGGGGGCGTCACCCGGGGCGGGGCCGAGCCTGGAGACCAGGGCGGTCATGGTGAGCGTCGCCTGGGGGATGTCCGCCGGATCCTCCACCTCGAACTCCATGGTCACGGACCCACCCGCGTCGAGCGCCAGATGGGATCCGGCGAACCGGCCGGCCTCGTGCCGGACCTCGGCGTTGGCCAGCCGGGCCGGATGGACGGAGAAGTCCGCGAAGGTGGCTTCCATACTCATGACGACAACTCCTGACGCAACGTCGACAAAGGGAGGTGCGGGGCGCGATGGCGGCGGGAGCGCCACGGCCGGCTCCGTGGGAAGTGAACCTAGCGCCCTCCTGTGACAACGCCTCCGGCCGACGGCGGGGCCCGGAGCGCCGGGGACGCCCGCCCGCGTGACGGGTCCGCTCCCGACGGGCCGCCCGGCCGGTGGCGCCGGACCTCGTCCCGCGGGGCACCGGGCCGCGGCGATTCGCCCGTTCGGCCGCACCGCCTCGCGTGCGCCACCGGACCGCTGTGCCGTTGGCACGGACGCGTGCCGGGGTGCCGGGGTCCGTGCACCGGCAGACCCCCGGGCGCCCGGCGACGAAGAGCGAGAGGGACGGAGTGCGCCCATACCTCCTCCACGCGGGTCCGGAGCGGGCCGCCGACGTCGTGCCGCGGTCGTCGCGGCCCTGGTGACCTGCTCGACGGCACTGACCGGGCGGGAACCCGCCGTGGCCGGAGGCGCGCCCGCACCTTCCGTGCCCGCCCCGCAACTGGAACGGAACCCCTGCGTCCGGGGCGGCGAGTTCGCCCGCGCGACCGCGAGGGTGCCGCTGGACCACGGCGACGGACGGGCGCACCATCGAGCCGGCGGTCGTCGGACGCGAGGCCACCGGCCCCGTCCCCCGCCCGGCCCCCGGGCACCCTCCCGGCCGAGCCGCGCGGGCCCGCACGACGGATCCGTTCCGGGGGACCGAGGAGATCCCGCGGAACGCCCGCCGGGAGCGTCGGCTTCTGTGAGGATCGAGGGATGCCGTACGGACGCCGCTCGGACCGCTCCTCCCCGTCCTTCGACGAACTGCTGGCCGAAGGCGCGGCCGTCCCCACCGCGGGATGGGACTTCTCCTGGTTCATCGGACGGGCCACCGAGACGCGGCCCTCGTGGGGGTACGCGCGGGCCGTCGCCGAGCGGTTGGGCGGACGGCCGGGCAGGGCGGTCGAGGCCGTGCTCGACGTGCAGACCGGGGGAGGGGAGGTACTGGCCTTCGCCCTCGACGAAGCCGGACGTGCCGTCCCCGGGAGGCGCCGGCCCGCACTCGTCGTCGCCACCGAGGGGTGGGCGCCCAACGTCGCCAAGGCCGCGGGACTCCTCCGGGAACGGGGCGGCTTCCTCGTCGCCTCCGCGGACGGGCCGCTGCCCTTCGCCGACGGGGTGTTCGACCTCGTCGTCAGCCGGCACCCGGTGAAGGCCCACTGGGAGGAGATCGCACGGGTGCTGCGGCCCGGCGGCGGCTACTTCGCCCAGCACGTCGGGCCCCGCAGCGCCCACGAACTCGTCGAGCACTTCCTCGGACCGCAGCCGGCCGAGCGGCTCGACGCCCGGCATCCCGAACGTGAACGCCGGGACGCCGAGGCCGCCGGACTGGAGATCGTCGACCTGCGGGCCGAACGACTGCGCATGGAGTTCCACGACATCGCCGCCGTCGTGCACTTCCTGCGCAAGGTGGTCTGGACGGTCCCGGACTTCACCGTCGAGGCGTACCTGCCCCAGCTGCGCGCCCTGCACGAACGGATCAGGACCGAGGGCGTGTTCACCGCCCACAGCAGCCGCCACCTCTTCGACGCGCGCAAGCCCTGACCGCCCGCGGTCCGGCGCCCGCGCGTGCGCGGCGGCCCGTGGTCCGGAACCGCTTCCGGACGTGGCGCGCTCTTCAGCCGTTCATCATGCTCCGTTCAAGCCAAGTTCATTCACTCGGGCAAAGCTGCGCGGACGGCATCACGCAGTGGAGGGGACCGCGTGATGCCCGGAGCGTCGTGCCGTCACCCGGCCCGTTCCGCCGGTGGGTCAAATGGGCGTTCCTCACGGGATCACCCGTCGGAGGGACGGCCGGAAGGGTGACCGGAGCGGGGCCCGGTGGAGGGCGCGCCGGGCCACGCCCGGCGAGATGCCCCGGTTTCACGGAGTTCCTCCGGGGCGAACCGCCGCATCCCGGCTGCCGGAGCGCCCGGAATGCGTGTCTCCGTGACCGTCGGGGCGTCGCCGGCCGATTCCGGAGAGTAGTTGTGGCACGCCAATGTACGCAGCATCACTCACGAAGGGTTATGGTGGAACTCCCCCCCTCGGGCCGGTCCGTGGGGGGGATACGGACCGGCCCGAGGGGGG
>NZ_LIRG01000448.1 GCF_001419695.1 Streptomyces prasinopilosus | reverse complement strand
GGGTGCGCCGGGGTGTGCGGGCTGCGGTGCGGGGCTCCCGGGGAGCCCCGCACCGCAGCCCGCACACCCCGGCGCACCCTCCCCGGCCGCCTCTCCGACCGGCCCGGCGGGACGTTCCTGGACGGGCGCATCGACGCCCTCTCGGCGGAGGACCGCCTCGTCGTCGCCCGGGACGAGTACTTCTACGAGCCGGTCGTCGAGGAGGCCCGGGGCGCCCGCATCCGGTTCGACGGCCGCTGGTACCTCAACTTCGCCTCGTACAGCTACCTCGGGCTCATCGGGCACGACTACATCGAACAGCAGGCGCTGCGCGCCGTGGAGCGGCACGGGACCGGGGCGCACGGCGTGCGGCTCCTCGCCGGCACCCTGCACCTGCACCGGGAACTGGAGCTCGCGCTGGCCCGGTTCCTCGGCACCGAGGACGCCGTCGTCTTCTCCAGCGGCTACATCACCAACGTGGCGACCGTGGGCGCGCTGGTCGGCCCCGGCGACGTCGTCATCGGCGACGTCTACAACCACGCCAGCATCCTCGACGGCTACCGGCTGTCGGGCGCCGAGGTCGTCACGTACGCGCACAACGACCTCGCCGACCTGGAGCGCGCCCTGCGGAAGGCGGGGGACGCGGGCCGGCTGGTGGTCACCGACGCCGTCTTCAGCATGGACGGCGACGTGGCCGACCTGCCGGGCATCGTCGAGCTGTGCGAGCGCTACGACGCCCCGCTCATGGTGGACGAGGCGCACAGCCTCGGGGTGCTCGGCCGCACCGGGCGCGGCATCACCGAGCACTTCGGCATCGATCCGGACCGCGTCGACGTGAAGATGGGCACGCTGTCCAAGACCGTGCCCAGCGCGGGCGGTTACGTCGCCGGGTCACGCGACCTCGTCTTCGCGCTGAAGAACAACGCGCGCGGCTGGATGTTCTCCGCGGCCGCGACACCGGCCCAGGTGGCGGCGGCCAAGGCGGCGATCGAGGTGATCGACGCCGCGCCGCACCTCCCCGGCGAGCTGCGGGCCAGGACCACCCACTACCGGGAGCGGCTGCGGGCGCTGGGCTTCGACACGCTCACCGGTGAGACGCCGGTCGTGCCGATCATCTGCCGCAGCGCCGAGCAGGCGGGGGCCATGGCCCGCGCCTGCCAGGCCGACGGCCTGTTCGTCCAGCCGATCGTCTACCCGGCGGTCCCGCGGACGCTGCCGCGGCTGCGGACCATCGTCAACCTCAGCCACACCGAGGCCGACCTGGACACCGCCGTCGCGACGCTGGAGAAGGCGGGCCGGGCCTGCGGCCTCCTCACCTGACCGGCCCGGACCCGGACGCGGCCCCGGCCGGCCCCGATCCACCGCCCCGCGCACCACCGCACCGCACACCATCGCACCCCGCCCGACCACGACCACCGCCACGAGCACGACCACCGCCACGAGCACGACCACCGCCACGACCACCGCCACGAGCACGGCCGACGACGGTCACGGCCACGACGACCAGGGGGAACGGACATGACGGACACCGACAAGACGGCGTTCTTCTCCGCGGTACTGAAGACCATCGCCTCGACCCGCAACCACGGCACCGACCAGGACGAGCACACCAGGGGAGTGGTGGAGCCGGCCGCGCGCATCCGCGCCGTCGAGGAGGAGACCGGCGAGCGGCCCCTCACCCCCGGCGAGACCGGCGAGGTCCTCGACCTGCTGGAGACCACGTTCCGCGCCAAGCGCACCCCGGACGAGGAGCGCGAGTACTACCTCCGGTACATCGAGCGGGTCTCCGGCGTCAGCCGGGCCTCCCTGGACGTGTCGGCCCGGTGAACGCGCCCGACCTCGCCTGGTACAGCCACGAGATGTGCTTCTGGCACGACCCCGGGCCCGGCTCGGGGTACGTGCCGGTGGGACCGGGCGTCGAACCGCTCCGCCAGTTCGCGGTCGACCCCGATCTGCGCCGGGCGCAGGGCCTGGTCGAGGTGTCGGGCGTGCTGGACCGCTACACCCGCGTCACGCCCGCGCCCGCCTCCGACGAGGACCTGCTGCTGGTGCACGTACCGGAGCACATCGACCGCGTCGAGGCCGCGTCGGCGTCCGGCGGGGGCGACGCCGGCGTGTACGCGCAGGTCAACTACCACAGCGCGCAGGCCGCGAGGCTCGCCGCGGGTGCCGCGGTGCAGGCCGCCGAGCAGGTCCTGGACGGGCGGTTCGGGCGGGCGTACTGCCTGGTCCGCCCGCCCGGCCACCACGCCGAACCCGACCGGGCGATGGCCCTGTGCCTCTACAACAACGTCGCCGTCGCCGCGCGGGCCGCGCAACGCCGCGGGGCGCGCCGCGTGATGATCCTCGACTGGGACGTGCACCACGGCAACGGCATCCAGCGGGTGTTCTACGACGACCCGGACGTGCTGTACGTGTCGATCCACCAGGACGGGCTCTTCCCGGCGGCGTCCGGCCTGCTCCGGGAGACGGGCGCGGGCGCCGGCACGGGCAGCACGCTCAACGTCCCGCTGCCGCCGGGCACGGGGCACGACGCCTACCTCGCCGCCGTCGGCCGGATCGTGGAGCCGGCGGCCCGCGCGTTCCGTCCCGAGCTGATCCTGGTCGCGGCGGGCGTCGACGCGAGCGGGCACGACCCGATGGGCCGGATGCTGTGCACCAGCCGGACGTTCCACGCCATGACGTCGGCGCTGTGCCGCCTCGCCGACGAACTGGCCGGGGGCAGGATCGTCTTCGTCCACGAGGGCGGCTACTCGGCGTGGTACCAGCCGATGCTCGTCCTCGGCACGGCGAGCGCGATCGCCGGCCTGCCCGCCCCGCAGGATCCGTTCCTGCACGCGCTCGACCACCTGCCGGGCCAGCGCCTGCAACGCCACCAGGCCAGGGTGCTGGAGCACCTGGAGGCCCGGCACCCCCTGCTGACCGGCCACCCGGCCGCCGCCGGAACGGGAGGGGGCGGGGCCGGTGGGTGACTGGTGGACGACCCTCGGCGCCGGCGCCCGCCCGGCGCCCCGGTTCCGCGTGGTGGCCTTCCCGCACGCCGGCGGATGGCCCTCCGCGTTCCACTCCTGGGGGCGGGTCCTGCCCGCGGACGTCGAACTCGTCGTCGCCCAGCTGCCGGGCCGCGGCGCCAGGATCGGCGAACCGCCGCAGACCCGCGTCGGACCCCTCGTCGACGCGCTCGTCCGGGACCTCGCGGACCTGCCCCGCCTGCCGTACGCGGTCGTCGGCCACAGCTTCGGCAGCGTGCTCGCGTACGAACTCACCCGGGCCATGGAGCAGAAGGGGCTCGCGCCGCACCTGCTGGCCGTCTCGGCGCGGCAGGCCCCGTGCTTCCCGAGCGAACCCCCCTTCGCCCACCTGAGGAGCGACGCCGAACTGCTGGAACACCTGCTGGACATCGGCGGCATCACCCCGCAGCTGATGAGCCGGGACGACCTGGTCCGGCCGTCGCTGCGCGCCATCCGCGCCGACCTGGAGGCGATGGAGCACTACGAGCGGCCGCTGTCGGGCACCGGCGTGCCCGTCCTGGCGCTCGGGGCGTCCGACGACCCCGTCGTCGTCGCCGAACGGCTGCACCTGTGGTCCCTGGAGACCACCGGCGCCTTCAGCCGCCTGATGTTCACCGGCGGCCACTTCTACCTCTACGAACCCGCGAACGCCCTGTCCGTCGCCCGCCGTCTGACAGCGGGCCGCCCCGGCGCACCGGACACCGGCCTCCCGCACCCGGGACGCGTTCCCCGCGCGTCCCGGGTGCGGGAGG
>NZ_LIRG01000447.1 GCF_001419695.1 Streptomyces prasinopilosus | reverse complement strand
CGCCGGTGGACGCGGAGGAACCCCCGGCCGAACCCCTGGACGGACCCGCGGACGCGTTGCCGGACGGAGCGTCGGGGCCGGTCCCGCCGGCGGCGCCTCCGGCACCGCCGGGGGGATCGGCTCCGAAGGTGCGTCCGGGAACGCGTCCGCGGGTCCGTCCAGGGGTTCGGCCGGGGGTTCCTCCGCGTCCACCGGCGCGCCTCTCGCCTGGACCGCCGACTCCCAGGCCTGGGCCTTCGGCTGCGGTCACGACTACGTCGTCGCCAAGCCGCCCGCCCGGGTGCCGCCGCCCCCGGTCCCCCAGGACGCCGGTACCTGGGCGGCGACGCAGGCGGCCGTGCACGGGGGCGAGACGATCGTGAGGCTGTCCGTGCAGGGAACGGCGGACACGGCCGTCGTCCTCACGGCGCTGCGGGTCCGGGTGACCGGCCGCACCGACCCCGCCCCGGGCAACGCCTACGCCATGGACCAGGGATGCGGCGGCGTCCTCACCCCGCGGTACTTCGCGGTGGACCTGGACAAGGACCGGCCGATCGCCCGCGCGGTCGCCGGGAACGACGCCGGGACGCCGATCCCGGCGGTCCGCATGCCCTACCGGGTGTCCGCGAAGGACCCGGAGGTGCTGGAGGTGACCGCCACGACGGCCCACTGCGACTGCCGCTGGTACCTGGAGCTGGACTGGTCCTCGGGCGGCCGCTCCGGAACCGTCCGGATCGACGACGGCGGCCGTCCGTTCCGCACCAGCGGCATCGAGGGGCTGCCCCGCTACGAGTACGACACCGCCCACCGCCGCTGGGCGCCCCGCGCGGACTGAGCACCCGCGTTCCGGGGCGCCGCCGTCACGGCCCCGGACTCCCAGCTCTGTCCCCAGGGGCAAAGTAGCCGTCTGTGATGTTCAGGCCGTTGGTTCGACGGTGTCCGGCGGCTCGACGACTCGCCGGTGCTCCCAGGCGGTGAGCACACGCTCACGGCTGTCCGTTTCCTCTACGAGTCGGATGACCACGTTCTCGTCGCTCCCGTAGTGCCCGACCCAGTCTCACCATGTCCGCCGGGCGGTGGTGCCGACAGCCCACTCCCAGTCACCTCGGGGCCGTCCGCGGTGAACCGGAGGACCGTACGGTACGTGGTCACGCGTTCACCTCCACAACGGCTGTGGGTCGAGTCGTCTGCAACAACCCAGGAAACCGGGAAAGCCCAGCATAATCGGCGCACAGGGCCGAGTTTCACGAGTGACCGCCCATGAAACACCCGCACTGCCGCGCCCGGTCAACTTGCCGCTGTGGGTACCGTCCCGTGAGCGTGGGGAAGCGGGAATCAAGGGGGTAATCGTGAACTCTGGGCCGAGAACAGCCACGCCTTGCCGGGAAGGCGGTCCTCCCTCTGCGGCGCGGGTCAGCGCCCTGTTTCGGATTCGGCCGCGGACAACCCTTCCGGTGCCGTGCCCCCGGTGACGCTCAGGTCCTGGGTTCCTATGACGGACAGCAGTTCCAGCTGCTCGGCTCCCCGGCTTCCGGGCGGGGCGGTGAACCACAGCAGGCGTTGGCGTCCGTCCTCGCTGAGCAGGTTGTAACAGTCGAGTTCGATGATGCCGAGCGTGGGGTGGACGATCTTCTTGTGGTCCATGCGGCGCACCGCGACGTCGTGGGTGTCCCAGAGGGCCGCGAACTCCCGGCTGCGGCGGCGTAGCACGGCGACCATCTTCGTGACCTCCGCGTCCCGGCCCCGCCGCGCGGCCGCTGCCTGGAGGTCGGCCACGAACACCCGGGAGTGGTGCGGGTGATCCTCGACCGGGTACCTCTCGCGCGCCTGAGGGTCGGTGAACCAGCGGTACACGAAGCTCGCCGCCGCGCCGCGGTGCGCCGGGGACGTGCCGAGCAGGTTTCGGGCCAGGTCGTTTTCCACCAGGGTGTCGTGCAGGTCGGTGATGACGCGCGCGGGGGTGTTGGACAGCCGGTCCAGGAGTCCGAGAAGCGCGGGCTGCACATGTGCCGACGGTCCGTGTGCTGACGGCGGGACCGGCCGCTCGGCCAGGTGGAACAGGTGGTCGCGCTCGTCGCCGTTCAGGCGCAGGGCTCGGGCGAGGGCGGCCAGGGTCTGGGCCGAGGGCTGCACGCCGTTCTTTGCGCTGCCGCGCTCCAGCTCGGTGTAGTAGTCGGCTGACAGCCCTGCCAGCTGGGCGACTTCCTCGCGGCGCAGCCCGGGGACGCGCCGGCGCGGGCCTTGGGGGAGACCGACCTCAGCGGGTCGGACGCGGTCGCGGCGTGTCCTGAGGAAGGCACCGAGTTCTGGAAGGTTCACCCCTTCATGGTCGCTCGCGCGCCGAGCCGTAGCCAGGGGGTGGCATCCCCTGGGTAAACGCAGCCCTGGCTAGGGGTGGGGGACCGGTCGATCGTTGAGGACGCAGCAGGGCGACGGCGAGGCCGCGGCCTGATCGCATCCCACCACAGGAGTCAGCAATGCCTATCCCCACTACCCACGACGGGACCGCTGCCCCGGCCCAGCCCTCCGCCTCACCCCGGGTCGCGATCGTCACCGGCGGCTCGCGCGGCATCGGCCGCCGGACCGTCGGCCGACTGGCCGCCGACGGGTACGCCGTCGTGGTCGGCTATGCCGGCAACCAGGACGAGGCCGAAGCCGCCGCAAAGGAGGCCGCCGCCAACGGCAGCGTCCGGGCGATCACGGTACGCGCCGACGTCGCCGACGAACACGCCGTCGCAGCTCTGTTCGACGCGGCCGAGGCAGAGTTCGGCGGTGTCGACGTCGTCGTGCACGCGGCCGGGCGGGCACACACGGCACCGATCGCCGAGCTGGACCTGGCCGTCCTGGACGACCTGCACCGCGCCAACATCCGCGGCACGTTCGTCGTCGTCCAGCAGGCCGCCCGTCGGGTGCGCCCCGGCGGGGCGATCGTGACGTTCTCCACATCCGTGGTGGGGCTGGCCTTCCCGAACTACGGCGCGTACTCCGCCAGCAAGGGCGCGGTCGAGGCGCTGACGCTGATCCTGGCCCGGGAGCTGCGGGGCCGGGCGCGACGGCGTTGGCGGTGACGTCCCGGCCCCGCAGCTCCCGGGCCAGGATCAGCGTCAGCGCCTCGACCGCGCCCTTGCTGGCGGAGTACGCGCCGTAGTTCGGGAAGGCCAGCCCCACCACGGATGTGGAGAACGTCACGATCGCCCCGCCGGGGCGCACCCGACGGGCGGCCTGCTGGACGACGACGAACGTGCCGCGGATGTTGGCGCGGTGCAGGTCGTCCAGGACGGCCAGGTCCAGCTCGGCGATCGGTGCCGT